>CAMZDU010000069.1 GCA_947305445.1 uncultured Selenomonadales bacterium | reverse complement strand
GCAATCTGTCAATCGTCGCCTGTGAAATCGTCTTCTTCAAATTCGTGCGCCTCCTTTCAAATTTTAAGCCGTTCAATAGCCGCCGCCAGCGCACCGAGCATCCACATGAGCATTGAGCTTGGAATATTGAACAGCAAATCGTCCGTCAAACCGTTGAGTGCCATTGACAGGAACGCCAGCCCTATGCCGAGCCGCAGTCCGTCGAGAAATTTTTTGTCGTCAAGTTCAGTAACATCGCTGAAATCAATCAGCGGCTTGTCCGCTTCTTCGGCGGAAATTTTTTTATCGGTCGTAACTTGCACGCTCTTGACGGAAATATTTTCGCCGCCGACAGAAATATTTTCAATCGAAGTCACGCGCTCGCCGTCGGAAATTTTGCGCTTGCGACCGTGCCATTTCATTTCGTCGTGATGAACAAGTTCAAGTTGTGGACGATGATGTTTCTCAGGCTTGTGCGGCGGAGTTTTCTTGCCGAACAAATTCATGACGCTGTTAGCAAATTCGGTGAGCTTCTCGTCAATCAGCGTCGTCAGCTCCGAAATGTAGCTCGTTATCGAACTGTTCGATAAAAATTTTTCGGCACGCTCAAGCAACGAACCGTCCGACGCGTCGCCCTCACCCGAACGAAACGATATTATCATCGTCCCGAAAAAATACCAGAAGAACGCCAGCGCGCCGACAATTCCAATTTCCGCCGCGTAATTCAAATAAATGTTGTGCGCGTGATAAATTATGACATTCGGATCCGCGACGTAGTAATTGTATTGCGGATAGACGTGTTGATAAGCACCCCAGCCGATTCCCGCGAAGGGGTGGTCGGAAATCATTGCCAAGGTGCTGACCCAAATGCCCACGCGCACGCCTTCGGACGAGTCGGAGCCGGTGAACGCCGATAAAATTCTGCCGACAAAGCTTGTGTCGTTGTAAGCGATAAAACCCGTGATTGCCGCGAACAAAATCAGAACGCGCCAATCTTTAAGCACGCCGTAAATCGCGAAGACGACCGCTATCGCCAGGAACGCGCCGCGTGAATAAGTCATAGCCAGGCACGAAGCCAACGCCACGATTGCGACGATTAAAACTATTTTTTGCGAACGGCGTTCGACTTTGGCGAGCATGCCGAGCGTCAAGCAGATGAACACGTCCAAATATCCCGCCAGCACGTTCGGATTTTCCAGCGTCGAGAAAATTCTTTTGCGCAATTCCGGAAAGGCATCGGGGTCGGTCCACTTCACGTCCGCCGCGTCCACACCGAATGCGAATTGAAAAAATCCCCACAGCACGACAAAAATTGCCGACACGAACAATGTTTGAGCGACTTGTTTGATTTGCTCGGACGAGCGAATTGTTTGTCCTACGATCAGATAGGTCAAGCCGTAAATGCCAACGAGCGAGCAATAATTGTAAATCAACTCGAAACTTCGTGCTGACGACAGGAAGACGCTTGCCGCGCCGACAAGCAGAAAAATTGCAACGGGCACATCGAACGGCAGAGAACGCATTTTATATTTCGTGTCAATGCGACTGCGCAGGAACCACGTCATCACGCCGAACACGACCGCAGTCGTCGCCGCCGTCGGCCACAGCGCAAGAAAAAACGCCTCGACCAAGATGGCATATATCGTCCACTGCTCAAGATTTTTTATACGCCGTCGTCGGGCGAAAACGCTGACCCTGTCCACTGCACAGCCTCCAAAAATTTATTTAGTCGCCGCAAGCTCACGAACTTTTTCCGGCGGTAATTGTAAATTATTCCACTCGTTGCGCTTCTATCAATTAGGAATGAGTTGTTGACGTAGACAATGTGCGCCTCGTCGTTAAAAAGAGTATTCTTGCCGACAATGGTGCGTTCGATATTTTAGCGACCGTTTAGTTCACGAGCTTTGCCGACAAATTTTCTAACCGCGCCGATTAAGTACAGCGAGCCGGCGATAATTTTCACGTCGGCAACGGAATTTTTCAGCCGCTCGACCGCCGCGAAGTTGTCTTCGACTGCGACGCAAGCAATGCCACGTTCACGGAGCCGACTGCAAATTTCGTCGGTTGAGGCGGCGCGAGCAGAATTCGGCGGAGTGACTATAACAAAGTCTTCGGCGCGAAAAAGCAAGTCAATCATCGTGGGGAAATCTTTGTCGCCGAGCACGCCAAAGAGCCACGCCCTTTGCCCGTGAGGAAAATTTTTGTCGAGCGATTGACGCAGAGCCGCCGCGCCGTGAGGATTGTGCGCTCCGTCAATCACAATTACACCCGCCGCAGTCTCAACTACTTCAAAACGTCCCGGCCACTCCACGCGAGCCAAACCCGTTTCAATCGCCGAAGTGTTTAACCCGAAAACTTCAGCCGCCTTAATCGCAACCGCCGCATTAAACTGCTGATAGTCGCCGCGCAGATTTAGCTGATAGCCTACAGCTGACAGCTGACAGGAATTGACTTCGTGCAACGGTGAAGATTTTTCGCGGGCAACGCGCCTGATAATTTCCAGCGGACGACCTGCCGCGCCCGTAATCGTCGGCACGTGCGGCTTGATGATTCCGGCTTTATTGCGGGCAATTCCGTCCAAGTCGCCCAAAATATTTTCATGGTCGCGGGCAATGTTCGTGATAACCGACAGCGCGGGCGTGATTATGTTTGTCGAATCCAACGTCCCGCCCAAGCCGACTTCGATAACGGCCACGTCAACAGCGCGAACGCGAAAATATTCAAACGCGGCGGCCGTCAACGCCTCGAAGTGTGTGCAGTCGACGTTGCAAGCTTTGACGCGGAAAATCATCTCGGCGAAGTCGTATTCGGAAATGTTCGCGCTGTTGATTTTGATTCGCTCGCAGTAGCTCTCCAAATGTGGCGACGTGAACAGCCCGACCGTCAATCCCGACGCACGGAGCATTTCGGCAAGCATGGCGCACACGGAGCCTTTGCCGTTGGTGCCGGCGACGTGAACCGTCCGATAAAAATTTTGCGGATTGCCGAGCGCGTCGGCAAGTGCGCTGATTCGTTCGAGGCCTTCTTTCACGCCGAAGACACTCAGCCAATCCAGATACTTCAGCGCGTCGTCAAATTTGCTCATAACGATTTTAATTGCGCGATTCGCTGTTCAAGCGAGGAAATTTTTTCTTCGGTTGAGGCAAGTTTGTCGCGCTCGGATTGAACGACGGCGGGGGGTGCTTTAGTCAGGAAGCGTTCGTTTTTGAGTTTGCCGGCAGTCGAGACCGCGAACTTGCGAAGTTTGTCGAGTTCCTTGTCAAGGCGGGCAATCTCCTTGTCCGTGTCGATTAAACCTTCCAGCGGCAAATAAATTTCCGCGCCGTCAACCACGTCGCTGAGAGCATGCGCGGGCTTTTCGTCGGCAAAGATTATCGGCTCGGCGGAGGCAAGTTCGGCGACATAGTTCACGTGATTTTTAAGCAACTCTACAAAATCGGCGTTCGTCACCTTCAACACGACGGCCGCCTTCTTGCGCGAGTCAATGCCCAGTTGCGACTTGGGGTTGCGCACGCTGCGCACGATACTCAAAACCAAATTTGCAATCGCGTCGATTTCATCGTCCTCGGCTGAAGTCAAATCGCTCAATTCGTCGCAGGTCGGATAAGGCGCGAGCATAATCGAGCCTTCAACGTGCGGCAATTTCTGGCGGATAATTTCCGTAAGAAACGGCATGAACGGATGCAAAAGCCTCAGCGCATTTTCAAGCACCGTCGCCAGCACGAACAGAGCCGCAGTCTTCGCCTGCGCGTCGGAGCCGTAAAGCCGCGATTTCGTCAGCTCAATGTAATAATCGCAGAATTCAAACCAAATGAACTCGTACAGTTGACGCGCCGCCTCGCCCAGCTCGAAACGTTCCAAATTGTCCGTGACGGTCTCAATGCGATAAGCCAGCCGGTGCAATATCCAGCGGTCTGCAAGTTCCAAGTCGTCACGTTTCGGCTTAAAGTTCTCGTCGAAGCCTTCCAAGTTCATCAGCAAAAATCTTGACGCGTTCCAAATTTTATTGGCGAAATTTCTGGCGGACTCGACGCGTGACCAATAGAAGCGCAAATCGTTGCCGGGGGTGTTGCCGGTGACGAGCATGAAGCGCAAACTGTCCGCGCCGTACTTTTCAATCACCTCGACGGGATCAACACCGTTGCCGAGAGATTTACTCATCTTGCGGCCAAATTCGTCGCGCACAAGTCCGTGAATGAAAACTTTGCGGAAGGGAACCTCGCCGCGGAATTTCAAGCCCATCATCACCATGCGCACGACCCAGAAGAAAATTATATCGTAGCCGGTGACGAGCACGCTTGTCGGATAAAATTTTTTAAGTTCAGGCGTGTCGTCCGGCCAGCCGAGCGTACTGAACGGCCACAGCGCACTTGAAAACCACGTATCGAGCACGTCTTCTTCGCGCCGCAAATTTTTTCCGTGACAGTGCGGGCACTCGTGAACGTCGACTTCAGAGACGGTCATCTCGCCGCAATCGTCGCAATACCACGCGGGAATTTGATGTCCCCACCACAGCTGTCGGCTTATGCACCAGTCGCGGATATTTTCCAGCCAGTTGACGTAAATTTTCGTGAAGCGTTCGGGAACGAATTTAAGTGCGCCGGACTTGACAGCCTCAATGGCGGGTGCGGCGAGCGTTTCCATTTTGACGAACCACTGCTTGCTAATGAGCGGCTCAATCGTCGTGTGGCAACGGTGACAATGCCCAACTGCGTGTTCGTGATTCTCAACCTTGACGAGGAAGCCGCCCGCCTCCAAATCCGCGACAATCTGTTCACGGCATTTATAGCGGTCAAGCCCGCTGTACTTGCCCAAACCGTCAGACATCGTGCCATCGTTGTTGATGACTTTGACTTGCTCCAGATTGTTGCGCAATCCCATTTCAAAATCGTTCGGGTCGTGAGCGGGCGTGACTTTGACTGCGCCCGTGCCAAATTCTTTATCGACGTAAGAATCTGCGAAGAGCGGAATTTCTCGATTGACCAGCGGCAGAATTAAAATTTTGCCGACGAGATTTTTATAGCGTTCGTCGTCGGGGTGAACGGCAACGCCCGTATCGCCGAGCATCGTTTCAGGACGCGTGGTCGCCACTTCAACATAACCGCTACCGTCTTTGAAAGGATAGCGGATGTGCCACAGGTGACCTTGCTCCGTCTCGTGCTCAACTTCAATGTCGCTTAGCGCGGTGTTGCACTTCGGACACCAATTTGTAATTCTCCGCCCGCGATAAATCAGCCCTTCGTTGTAAAGTTGAACGAAAACTTTTCTGACGGCCGCCGAGCAACCCGCGTCCATGGTGAAGCGTTCGCGCTCCCAGTCGCAACTTGAACCCAACGTCTTTAGCTGATAGAGGATTCGGTTGCCGTAAGTCTCCTTCCACTGCCAGACACGTTCCAAAAATTTTTCGCGGCCGAGTTCGTAGCGATTGGTGCCTTCGCCGCGCAGTTGCTCTTCGACTTTGGCTTGCGTGGCAATACCCGCGTGATCGGTGCCCGGCATCCACAAAGTGTTGTCGCCTTTCATGCGGTGGTAGCGAATTAAAATATCCTGCAACGTCTCATCGAGGGCGTGACCCATGTGAAGTTGACCGGTGACGTTCGGCGGCGGAATGACAATGCAATAAGGCTCGCCTTTGGCGTCGGCGGTCGTGTGGAAATTTTTATCGCGCTCCCAGGCCGCGTAGGTCTCACGCTCGAAATTTTGCGGCTCGTAAGTTTTCGGTATATTGCTCATTTTTTAGCTTATAGCTGATAGCTGATAGAAAAACCTATAAGCTGTAAGCCGTAAGCCGTTCCCTCCTTGTCCGTGAAATCATTTGCAATAATAGCTTGCCGCCGCTTATTCGTCAAGGAGCGATTGCCGACGTGCCGCTTGTAATGCGCCGCTGAAATTTCTACAATCTGTCCAAATGAAAAAATCGCCGCAACGTCTCCCGAATCAAAATTCGAGGCGCGGGCGAAGGTGCTGCAAAAGGAGAGTTGAGACTTTTTGACGCCTCCAATACAGGCAATGGAGACTCGTCAAATGATGTTCTTCTCGTAGGCGTCGTAAAGCGTTTTTAGTTCCTCAATCTTGGCGTAAATCTCAATCTGCAGTGCGGAGGCCGTCTCGTATTCGCCGGCATTAAGCGCGGTTACAAGACGCGTGAAGAGCGATTTTTCGTCGATTGAGTCTTTGGCGAGCGCGGCACGTAGCAGAAAAATTTTATTCCAGTTGTAGGCATCGAGGTCGGTGACAAAATCGGCGTCGATTTTTTTTGAATTGCGAACGATTGAGCGCAGTTCAGGCAGGATACGCGAAATTAACTCCGTCTTCCAACGCAGTAAAGCTCCGACGCGAAAAGCATTGATGATTCGCTCATGAAGTGCGCCGCCGCTCGAAATGACGGCAACTTTGTCGGGATAC
>CAMZDU010000068.1 GCA_947305445.1 uncultured Selenomonadales bacterium | reverse complement strand
CGAAATGCGCGACGTGGCGAAAGTTTCTTCTTTCCTGGTTAACAGCAACTTCGACCGCCCGATTGGCGCAAAAGTTTTCGCAAGCCCGATGCTCGCCGTCATTGCCGACGAGCTTAACACGCCAGGTCGCAAATTCAGTTTTATCTGCGGGCACGACTCCAATCTTTCAAACGTGTTGACGGCTATTGGCGTGGAAGAATACACTTTGCCCGGTACGTTTGAAGAGCGCGTTCCGATTGCGTCAAAGATTGTTATCAAAAAATTTCGCGGCTCCGACGGCAACGAATACGCTTGCTTGAGTCTCGTCTATCCTTCCGCCGCACAAATTGTCAATCGTGAAATGCTTACGCTCGATAATCCTCCGATGAAAGTTGCGTTGAAATTGCGCGGACTTCAAATGGTTGACGCGGACGCGATTTATAAACTCTCGGACGTTTTGCAAAGAATTTCCGACGCGCAGATTGTTGACGGCAGACGCGCCGCTTAAAAGGAGATTACACAATGGAACTTAAAAGCTTGGGCAAGCTCACTGCTTACAAATACGATTACGCGCCCGAATTTTTGGAGGCGATTGAAAATAAAAATTCCGGCAGAAATTATTTCGTCACGCTGACTTCGGACGAATTCACCTGCCTCTGCCCGATAACTCATCAGCCCGACTACGCGACGATTAAAATCCGCTACATTCCCGACAAAAAGCTTGTCGAGAGCAAAAGCCTCAAGCTGTACCTGACGAGCTTTCGCAATCACGGCACTTTTCATGAGGACGTCATAAACACGATAGCCGACGACTTGATTAAGCTGTTGGAGCCGCGCTATCTTGAGGTGGAAGGGCTTTTCAACGCTCGCGGCGGAATTTCGATCGTTCCGTTCGTGAATTACGGTTGCGGAGAATTTGAGACCTTCGCGAAAAAAATTTTGTTGGAGAAAAAATCTTGAGACAGAAAAAAATTGCATTAATTAACGACGTGACGGGATTTGGTCGTTGCGCAGTGGCCGTCGAGCTGCCGATAATCTCCGCGCTGAAAATTCAAGTCTGTCCGTTGCCGACCGCGCTGTTATCAGTTCACACGGGCTTTGAAAATTATTTTATGGACGACTTCACCGACCGCATGGAAAGTTACGTTGACAGCTGGCAAAAAAATAATTTGTCCTTCGACGCGATTGCCACGGGATTTTTGGGAAGTGCCGCGCAGATTGACATTACCCGCCGCGTGATAAAAAATTTTCCCGCGACCGTGATAATTGATCCGGTGATGGGCGATCACGGAAAACTTTATCGAACTTACACGCGGGAAATGTGCCGACGTATGCGCGAACTGTTGGAGTTCGCCGACCTTGTCACGCCGAATTTGACGGAGGCTTGCGAGCTTTTGGGCACGACGTATCCTGAGGGCGGCATCGTGAGTGATTCGGATTTGGCGACGATGGCGGCCAACATTGCGGCGAAAACTCGCGGCGGGCGTGTGATAATTACGGGTGCGACACTCGACGCGGACGACGGCTCCGGCATAACCAATTTTGTTTTCGAGAATGGGCAAATAAATTTTGTGACTTCGCGCAAGCTCGGCGGAGATCGTTCCGGCACGGGCGATGCGTTCTTCGCGGTGGCGGCGGCTTCTTGGCTCAACGGCGAAACTTTAACCGACGCCACACGCAAGGCGGCCGACTTCGTTGCAAAGTGTATCGCGCACGCCGAACGGCTCGACTTGCCGTGGAATTGGGGTTTGCCGTTTGAAGAATTTTTAACCGAACTTGGTTCAGTGTGAAATTAGAAACTTCGTCATTCCTAATTTCACATTGACGAAGTTCCTAATTGATGACGGCACCGGCGGAGTAGCCCGCCTTGTTAATCGCCTCGCGCAACACGTCGTCGGGTACATCTTTGCTTAAGCCGGCCTGCGCGGACTGTTTCTCCAAGCTGGCGGCCGCAATCGTCACGCCGTCAATTTTTTCCAGCGCACGCACGACTTTGAAGATACATTTCTCGCAAGTCATGCCGTCAATGTCAATGGTGCGGTGAATGGGGAAGCGTTTAATTTTTTCGACGCGAGCACGATAGCCGTCGTCGAGAGCTTTTTGCATGGAGCAGCCGCCGTTGCAACTTGAGCAATCCTCCGAACAGCACGCCGCTTCGCCTTTGAAGAAACTGCGGTAAATTTTGTGCAAGCCGTAGCCGAACGCCGCCGCAATTAAAATTCCCAGAACAATCGTCGCAATCATAAAATCATCTCCAAAATTTGCAGGTTTTCGTTTAGTGAATGGCGAGCAGTGAACAGCTTGCCGAGTCAAAAAAATTTATCCCCGACGAAAAATTTTGCCGGGGATTTTTTTTTATCACAATGCCGACACATTCGGCGTCCCTGCTTGAGTGTGTCAATCAAATCTCTTCGCTCAAGCAGTTAAAATGTTTGGTATTATTCATCTATAGATAATTGCGCCTCCGTGTTTATTCAAAGCCGAGAAGTTTGCCGCCTTGATAGACGACAAGTGACGCGACCCAAGCCACCGCGCACGTGTAGAAGAAGGCGAAAGCCATCCACTTCCAGCTTTGAGTTTCTTTTTTTATTGTGCCGAGTGCCGTCACGCATGGCGAGTAAAGTTGCGTAAAGACCATGAACGCGACCGCCGCCAGCGGAGTAAACGCGCCGCCCATTGTCGTGGCCAAAAGTGCTTGCGCAGAGTTTTCGATATCTTCGTCTTCGGTGGAAAGTTCGTCCGCGCCGTAGAGTATACCCATTGTCGAAACGACAGCCTCTTTGGCAAGAACGCCCGTGACGACTGCCGCGCCGGATTCCCACGTGTCGAAGCCCTGTGGCGCGAAAACTGCAGCCGTGGTCGAGCCGATACCCGCCAGATAACTTTGATCCATTTCGTCGGTCATGCCGTCTGAATTGAAACTGCTGAGGAACCAAATCAACACGGACATTGCAAAAATAATCGTGCCGGCTTTGATGAGGTAGCCCTTGCCTTTGTCCCAGGCTTCAAGCAGAACAGTTTTAATATCCGGCAGACGATACGGCGGCAACTCCAGCAGGAAAGTCGACTGTTGCTCTTTAAAAGTTGTCGTGCTCAAAACCTTCGCCATGACAATCGCCGTGACTATTCCGACAAAATACATTGCGAAGACGACGTTGGCAATGTTGTCGGGGAAGAACATTGCCGCGAACAACGCGATAATCGGCACTTTCGCATTGCATGTTAAAAACGGCGTCACGAGGATTGAAATCATTCTGTCCTTGTGCGTGTCGAGTGCACGAGCCCCCATAATCGCCGGCACGCCGCAACCAAAGCCCATAATCAGCGGCATAATGCCTTTGCCGCTCAAGCCTGCGCGGCGCATAATCGGATCCATGACGAAGGCGACGCGAGCCATATAGCCCGTGCCGTCAAGAAAGCTCAAGCAGATAAACAGCGTAAAAATCAGCGGCACGAAACTTAGCACCGCACCGACGCCCGTAATAATTCCGTCCGATACGAGCGACTGCATCCAATCGGCGACGCCGGCAGATTCCATTGCCTCTGCCGCCGCCGGTGCAAGTGTTTCCTCGAAGAAGCCGCCCAATTCGTCCGCGAGCGGTTGGCCAATCCAGTTAAACGCAATTTGGAACATCAGATAGAACGCGACGACCATAATCACCAGCGACGACACGCCGTTTGCCAAATACGAGTCGAGCTTTTCGGTAAGCGTCTTGCCCGCCGCGTTGACGGTTACAGCATTCGCCATAATTTTATCGATGAGGTCATAGCGTGCGGAAATAATTTCTTCCTCGATTTGCGACGCGGCAAGTCCGCTGTGCTCAATGTTGCGCACGCGATCAATGTGTTCGGTAATTAGTGCGCTCGGCTTGTAATTCGTCATCACGGCGTTGGTAAACACGTCCAGAAGTTTTCGGACGCTCTTGTTGCTCCGACCGACGGTATTTGTCACAGGCATACCGAAAGCGTCTTCCAACTTTTTTACGTCAATTTTAATTCCGTGACGCTCCGCTTCGTCCATCATGTTCAAGTTGAGTATAAGCGGTATGCCGTTCTCCATAAGCTGAATCGTCAAGAAAAGATTGCGGGCAATGTTTGCGGCATCAATTATGTTGACAACGATATCGGGCTTGTTCTGTTTAAAATAGTCGCTGACGACCTGCTCTTCCTGTGAGCGGGCGTTGATTGAGTACGTGCCGGGCAAATCGATTACGGAAATTTTTCTGCCGTTGTATTCGACAAGGCCGACTTTCTTGTCGACGGTGACGCCGGGCCAGTTGCCGATTTTTTGCCGCGCACCGGTCAGCTCGTTAAAGATTGTCGACTTGCCTGTATTGGGGTTGCCCGTCAATGCGACGGATAATGTTGCCATGTCTTAAGCCTCCTTCACTTGCGAAACTTCGATATGCGCGGCGTCGTCGCGTCTCATTGCCAAGTTATACGAACGCAGACGAATTGCAATGGGGTCGCCCAGCGGTGCCGAGTTTAAAACTTCCACGCGTGTGCCGGGAAGAAGCCCCATTGTCATGAGCCGTTGCTTGAGTTCCGACTCGCCGACCGAATCTATACGTACGACCATGCCGGGCTGTGTATCTTTAAGCGTCAAGAATTTCACCTCCGCCGAAAAATTTTTTCATTGTGCGAAGTATATCATAGATAAAAATGATTATCAACAAGTTTTGAAAAAAATTTTCGGCACGGGTCGATTGGTGTCAAAAACGACTTTATTTCGCGTCTTACGAGTTATTTAAAATGACGGTGGTTAAGGAGCAGTATCTTGATTAGTCCGTTAAATAGAATCACTACGCAATTCTGAATGCATTATTAGCACGAAAAAAGACCGCCGACATTTGCCGACGATCTTTGTATGGAATGCGCCCTTGCGGACGCGTCAGGTTTACTGGAGCAAGCTGAGAACTGCAGAGCTGTTCTGGTTCGCCTGGGCAAGCATGGCCTGTGCCGCCTGCAGAAGGACATTTGCCTTCGTGTAGTTGGTCATTTCCTTTGCCATATCCGCATCGCGAATCGTCGACTCTGCCGCCTGGACATTCTCGCTCGAAGTCGTCAAGTTCGTGCTGGTGTATTCGAGACGAGCTTCGATTGCGCCGATTGTCGTCTGCTGGTCGAGTGCTTTTGTCAGCGCATTCTCAATGACGTTGATAGACGCGTTGGCGTTCTCTTTCGTCGTGACCATGATTCTGTCGCCGCTACTGCCTTTAAGGCCGAGTGCTTCGGAGCGCATGTCAGTCAAGCCGACTTTGATTGCAACGTTGGCTTCCGAACCAATGTGGAAGTTGAGAGCCTTGTTGCCGCCTTCGGTCTGGTTCTCTGCACGCTGATACTGCTTGAACTGGTCGAGAGCCGCGTTGGCCGCTTTCTTGACGTTGCCGTCGTGATCCATGATGCTGATTGTGAAGCCGGAAAGCTGTGACGCCACGCCTGTACTTGATGACAAGAGTGCGACACCCGCCGTTTTGTCCGGTGAATAGACTTGCTGAACAAATTTGTCCGTGCCGTCTGCAATTTTACCGTAACTGTCAACAGCTTTGGCAACGCCGCCTAGAGACAGCAAGTTATTTAAACTAGTGCCAGTACCTACCTGGCCGCTTGCAGTGTTAGTTTTGCCGTTAATGACCCAAGAAATTTGATACTTATCGGAACTCAAAATCTCAAGGGAGTTGCCGGCACGGTCACTGAGCTCTGTCAATTTACTGGCACTAGTATTGGCGGTGGACAAACTCTGATTGAGCAGGATGGTCTTGGTTGCACTGACCGCATTGTTCTTCGAGCCGTCAATGAGATATTTGCCGTTGAATTGCGTGAGCGCGTTGTCGTCGACCTGGTCGATGAACTGGTCAATTTCCTTCTGAATGATCTTGCGGTCTTCGTCGCTGTTCGAGTCGTTGGCCGCGTTGATTGCTTTTTCTTTCAGAGCGCGGAGCAATTCAACCGTGTTGCCGACTGCTCCTTCTGCCGTCTTCATCAAAGCAGAGTCGTTCTGAGCGTTCTGATTGGCCTGATCGAGTGCACGAATTCTCACGCGCATACGCTCGGAAATCGCATAACCCGAAGCGTCGTCCTGCGCACTGTTGATTTTCATGCCGCTGGAGACTTTTGCCAAGCTTTTCTGCAACGTGGAGCTATTGGAATTGAGGGTGTTGAGCGTACGGACAGCTCCCATGTTGTTCTTAACTACCATTGCCATGATTGTTTCCTCCTTGAGTGTAGAAAATTTTTACTGTCGACGGTTTCCCTTCCGCCGCCAAACAAACGAGCTGTGTTGCACGTTCGAGCCGTCGCCCGAATCTGCACCTCGCACGCGTAACGAGATTTGCAACTGATGTCGTTCATTACGTTCTGAAAATCTTATCGGCAATTATCTGCAAATAATTAAACCTTAATGGAATTTTAACAGGAAAAATTTTTCCCGTCAATGAAATTCTC
>CAMZDU010000067.1 GCA_947305445.1 uncultured Selenomonadales bacterium | reverse complement strand
GAACTGTGAGGTCTGCCCAATTCATCTTGACATAGACACAACAGATAATTGTCTACAAGAGACTATGTTTTAAGTAGCAGAGTGAATAACATGATTTATCGCGAGCTGGGTAACACCGGCTTAAAAGTCAGCGAAATCGGAATGGGCTGCGAGGGCTTCGGCGAGGAAAATTGCGCCATGACCAAAAAACTTTTCGACGTTGCTGAGAAAGCCGGCGTAAATTATTTCGACTTGTACGCTTCCAATCCCGCGATAAGAAAAGCTGTTGGCGAGGCTCTGCGCGGGCGGCGAGAAAAATTTATCGCGCAATCACATATTTGCTCCGTGTGGCAGAACGGGCAGTACAAACGCACGCGTAAACTTTCGGAAGTCAAAGCCGGATTTGAATTGTCGCTGGAGCAACTGCAGACCGATTATATTGACGTGGGCATGATTCACTACTGCGACGCGCTCGACGATTGGCAACAGATTGAATCGGGCGGAATTCTCGATTATGCCCGCAAGCTGAAGTCGGCGGGGCGAATTCATCATATCGGCTTGAGCAGTCACAATCCGCAAGTCGCACTTAAAGCCGTAGAGAGCGGCGCGATTGAAGTGCTGATGTTCAGCGTCAATCCGTGCTACGACTTGTTGCCCGCCTCGGAGGACGTCGAGCAACTGTGGGCTCCCGAAAATTACGAGTCGACGTTGACGAATATGGATCCCGACCGTCGGCGGCTCTACGAAACTTGTCAGAGGCTTGGCGTCGGCGTGACGGTTATGAAGTGTTTCGGCGGCGGCGATTTATTGGACGCGGAACTTTCTCCGGCTGGCGTGGCGTTGACGCCGAATCAATGCATTCATTACGCGCTTAGTCGTCCGGCTGTGGCGGTGGTACTCGCGGGCGCGCATTCCGTCGAACAGCTCAAGCAGAGCATCGCTTATGAAGACGCGACTCCGGCCGAGAAGGATTACGCGTTGACTTTCGCAAGCTTCCCGAAAATCAGCTGGCAGGGGCATTGCGTTTACTGCAGTCACTGTGCGCCGTGCGTCAAGAATATTAACATTGCCTACGTCACGAAATTTTTGCATTTGGCCGAGACGCAGAGCACCGTCCCCGAAACCGTTCGCGAACATTACGCGGCGTTGAGTCATCATGCGGGCGAGTGCATTCAATGCGGCGTATGTGAAACGCGTTGTCCGTTCGGCGTAAAAATTCGCGACAATATGCGGCGGGCGGCGGAAGTCTTCGGCTACTAACCTACTCCCTAACTTCTAAGGAGGTGTTTGAAATGTTTGAAGACGGCGCAAAACTCGACGACATCTTAAACGTCCTTAAGCCGCCGACTTTGGACAAGGACGACGAAAAAAAAGATCGCCGCAACTTCGACGCGGTGATTCGTTACGGTTCTAAACGCTCGCTCGGCGACGACACGGTTCGTTTCGAGTTCGCCGGGCAAACAACTGCGGAGGTTTTGAAATGAGCAAAAAACTCGTGGCATTTTTTTCGGCAAGCGGTTCCACACGCAAGCTTGCCAAAACTCTGGCTGAAGTTCTCGGCGCGGACACTTACGAGATTAAACCGGAGACGCCTTACACCGGCAAAGATTTGAATTGGAATAACTCGCAGTCGCGCAGCTCGGTCGAGATGGCGGATATTAATTCTCGTCCCGCGCTCGCAGATAAAGCCGCGCCCGTCGCCGATTACGACACAATTTTTCTGGGCTTCCCGATTTGGTGGTACGTCGCGCCGCACATCATTAACAGCTTTCTGGAAAGTTACGACTTCAGCGGCAAGACGATTGTCCTTTTCGCGACGAGCGGCGGTAGCGGTTTCGGTGAGACGCTCGCGCAACTCAAGCCCTCGTGCGCGGATTCGGTTCGCTGGATAATGGGGCAAGTTTTTCGCGGACGCGTCGACAAAGCTACGTTGACCGACTGGCTTAAAAATCTTCCGCTGTAATTTTTTGACGGAGGAAATTTTTTGAAGACGGCAATAATTACGGGCGGCACGTCGGGTATCGGACTCGCGACCGCCAAAATTTTTCTGGCAAACGATTTTAACTGTGCGCTCGTCGGCAGGAGCAAAGCTCGATTCGACAAAATCAGCTCGGAGCTTGACGGGCGTTTTATTTTTATTTCGGCGGACGTGCGGCGCGTCGACGACTGCGAGAAAATTATTTCGCGGACGGTTGAAATATTCGGCGGCGTCAATGTTCTGATTAACAGCGCGGGAATTTACGGCGAAGGCGCGATAACCGCGGCGGACGAAAAATTTTTTGATGACATTTTTGCCACGAACGTCAAGGGCACGTTTTTTACGACGCGGGCGGCTGTCGACGAGCTGATTAAAAGTCGCGGCTGTGTCGTCAACGTGGCAAGCGACGCGGGTTTGCGCGGCAATTATTTCTGCGCGGCCTATGCGGCGAGCAAAGGTGCGGTGGTCGCCTTCACGAAGTCACTTGCGCTGGAGCTGGCAAGTTTTCCCGTGCGTGTGAACTGCGTCGCGCCGGGCGATGTGTTGACGCCGCTGACTGTGGCTCAGCTGAAAACTTCAAGCTCAACCGTCGAGGAGCTGTCGAAAATTTATCCGCTCGGTCGAATTGGCACGGCGGACGAAATTGCGGCGGCGATTTATTTTCTGGCCTCCGATGCGGCAAGTTTCATCACGGGCGCGGTGCTCAGCGTTGACGGCGGCTTGACGGCCTAAAACTTTTCTGAGCGCGTGATATATTTCGTGCGGCAGGGTGTTAGCGGCCCGGCTTTCTCCACGATGAGATATCAACGTTGAACTACTCGCCGCCTAAAAGAGGCGGGGGTTTTCTCGCCATTTTTGGATAAAATTAAGCTCTCTGTTAATCGCGTTAAGTGGCGGGGATTTTTTATTGCTTTTGTTGCAGATTTCGTTGTCAACGGCCACAATTTATGATTTAATACGTTCAAGAATTGACACTCTCCAGAAGGGAACCCTAATTCAACGACTGTTGCGCCGAGATTGCCTCTTACATAGTCTCCAAAGGCGTAACTTTGTGCCCCGCGGTAATATGATAATTTTTTTGGGAGTGATTGCCATGAATCTGAAGGAAGCTTTCCAGGCGCAAAACAAAATCGAGCAACTCTTCGAGTTTGCCGCCGGCTACCTGGACGACGAGAAAAATTTGATCAACGTCACGGAAAAACATTTACGCTCGAAGGCGACTGACGGTCAGTCCGACGAGAAAATTAAAATTGTCGTCGACAACAAATTTCCGCCCGACAAAGTAATCGACTTCATGATTTTGTTGATTGACGAGCGCGAAAAACTTGCGCGAGCCATTCACTCGACCAAAAATTCTATGGCGTTCGATTTGGATTCCGCCGTCGACGTGAACAAAAAACGACATACGGCCGTTGAAACTTTGCGCGGTCTGCGTCAATTCAAAAGTACTTCGTTGCTGGAGAAAAATGCGGGCGTCGGCTACGTCTTCAACAAAGAGGGCAACCAAACGACTTACCGCTACGACATTGAGCGCGTCAAGACGATTGATTTCGACCGCAACCGCGTGCGCGAACTTATAAAGAAGTTGCAGGCGAAGGCCAACAAAATTTCCAACGAGATTGACGCCGCGCTTATTTCCGCGACCGTCAATTACAAGTTGCCTTTCGACGCGCACGCCGGCGCACTTGAAGTTATCGAAGATTACGTTGCCAAACACAGCAAGTAAATTTTTTGTCCGAGGTTTCGGCGGAGGACAGATTTTTCGTGCGTTGTCGGTTCAGGTGCAGATGAACTGAGAGGCTGCACAACTTTTGCGAAAGGTAAATCGCTGACATTACGTATACACGGGGGCTTCCCGTTGTATCGTTTGATTTTCCGTCAAGCTAACCGTTCGTTCGCAAATACGACAATTCGTCACGACGCAAGCTCGTCAACGCGCCACGTCACGAAAACTTAAACACGCCTCCACAAGGATTGATAAACCTTGTTCGTTGAGTCGCCGCGCTCGAAAATTTTGGGCGGGTGGCGAATAGACGACGCCGAAATTTTTGTCTTCCGCCGAGACCTCGGACGCAATAAAATTTTTTCATACAGGAAGTGATTTTATGGACGCACTTATTCTTTCGCGACTTCAGTTCGCAATAACAACCGTGTATCATTTTTTGTTCGTGCCCGTAACGTTGGGGCTGTCAATTTTCGTTGCACTGCTTGAAACGTGGTACATAAACAGCGGTAGCTACGAGGAGCGCATCAAACTTAAAAAGCTCGTGAAATTTTTCGGGACGATATTCTTGATAAACTTTGCAATGGGCGTCGTGACCGGTATCGTGCAGGAATTTCATTTCGGCATGAACTGGTCGGAATATGCGCGCTTCATGGGTGATATCTTCGGCGCGCCGCTCGCGCTGGAGGCTTTGACTGCGTTCTTTATCGAGTCGACGTTTATCGGGCTATGGATTTTCGGTTGGGACAAACTCAGCGAAAAACTTCACTGCCTGTGCATTTGGATTGTCGCTTTCGGTAGCAATTTGTCGGCCTTTTGGATTCTCGTCGCGAACTCGTTTATGCAACACCCCGTCGGTTACGCCATTGAAGACGGTCGTGCCGTTATGACGGACTTCGGCGCACTCATCACCAATCCTTATGTCTTCGGCGAATATTCGCATGCATTCTTCGCCGGCATAACCACCGGCGGATTTTTGGTTATCGTCGTCAGCGCGTGGAAAATTGCTACGGACAGCGATTCGCGGGAAATTTTTATCCGCACGATTCGCCGCGCCGTACTTTATACACTTTTAGGCCTGTTTGGCGTCATGGGTTCCGGCCACATGCACGCGCAGTATCTGGCCGAGGGCAATCCGATGAAACTTGCTTCATTCGAGGCACTTTGGGAGACGGAAAATCCCGCGCCGTTCGCGGTCGTCGCCGACATCAATCAGAAGGCCGGCCGCAACGACTTCGAGATTTTAATCCCGAACATGTTTAGCTTCATGGTTCACAATTCGTTTGACGGCGAAGTTAAAGGCATTAACGACCTGCAACGCGAGGCGCAAGAAAAATACGGCAGCGGCTACTACATTCCCAACGACGTGCGCGGCATGTTCTGGAGCTTCCGTACAATGATCGGCGTCGGCGGCCTTATGATGTTAATTGTCCTCTTTACGGCGTATCAAGTCTTTTTCCGGCGCAACAAACTTCGCGACCACCTCTGTTGCTTGAAGATGATGCCTTTGCTGTTGCCGTTGCCGTTTATCGCAAATTCAGTCGGCTGGTACATCGCGGAGGCGGGCCGTCAACCGTGGATTGTTGTCGGCTTGCAGAAAACTTCAGTGGCCGTCAGCCCGAACCTGTCTTCGTGGGACGTTTGGGTTACGTTAATCGGCTTCACGGTAATTTATTTATTCTTGGCGCGGCAATCATGTTCATTCGGCGCACTAAAGTTACTGAGGAGGAGGCGTAAATGTCGTGGACTTAAATATCGTCTGGTTTATATTGATAACGGTGCTCTTCACGGGATTTTTCATATTGGAGGGCTTTGATTACGGCGTCGGCATGATGATGTTCGGGCGTCCGAAAAAAGAACGCGCTCAATTTGTCCGCGCAATCGGTCCGGTCTGGGACGGCAACGAAGTCTGGATGATTACGGCGGGCGGCGCGACGTTCGCGGCCTTCCCGCACGTTTACGCGACTATGTTCAGCACGTTTTATCTCGCGCTGTTTTTGATGTTGCTCGCGCTGATTATGCGCGGCGTGGCTTTCGAGTTGCGCGGGAAGTTCAAATCGTCGGACTGGGTAAATTTCTGGGATTGCGGAATAATTTTCGGAAGCTTCGTGCCGGCACTGCTTTGGGGCGTGGCGGTCGTAAACTTATTGCGCGGTCTGCCGATAAATTCCGAAATGCATTACGTCGGGACATTCTTCGACCTGCTCAATCCGTGCGCACTGCTCGGCGGAATTTTCTTCGTGATTCTGTTCGCGTTCCACGGCACAAATTTTTTGTTGCTGAAAATAGCGGACGCGGGACTGCTTGAAGAACTTCGCCGGAAAAGTTTTTGCCTCGGATTGGCGACGCTGTTCAGCTACGTACTGTTCGCGGCGGCGGCGGCTCACGATACCGACATACTCACCAAGCTGAGCACGCTAATATTTCTGGGGCTGTCAATCGGTGCGTTGATTGCCGCTTGCGCCGGTGCAAAATCCGGTTGCGGTTGCAAGGCGTTCATTTCGTCGACACTGGCAATCGCTTTCTTGACAATGGGATTTTTTAGCGCACTGTTCCCACGGCTGATGGTATCGAGTTTGTTGCCCGAATGGAGCTTGAACATTTACAACGCCGCGTCGACGCCGCACACGCTGATGTTGATGACGGGCGCGGCCGCAGTTTTCGTGCCGATAGTTTTATGCTACCAGGCGTGGACGTACAAAATCTTCAAAGAGCGCGTAACTCCCGCCGACGTTCACTATCACTGAAA
>CAMZDU010000066.1 GCA_947305445.1 uncultured Selenomonadales bacterium | reverse complement strand
TTTCGACTTCGCCGAGTTTGGTGTGCAACGTGACAATGACAACCATGTCGTTTGGCGGAACAATCTGCGTGAACTGCGGATTTGATTCTGTCGCCTCAAGTGTGGGATTCATTGGCGTGACATTCGACCACGACTCTTTAAAACGTTCCATGGCCGAATTGACGAAGCGGCGCATAACCGCGTCTTCAATTTCAGTCAGCACGCGGGTTTTCATGGTCGTTGTGCCGTCGCCGCCAAAGACGCGATCCAAATACGCAAAAGCAATCTCCGAGCTAATCTCGAAGATGATGTTGCCCTTTAACGGCGGGACGCCGAGTATTGATATGACGCTGGGGTTTGCCAACGATTGGACGAATTCTTGATAGGTGAGCTGTTCGACCGAGGCTACGTCAACATTGACAAGCGTGCGCAGGTGCGAACTCATGTAAGTGTTGAGCATTCGCGCAAAACTTTCGTGGAGCATATACAACGTGCGAATCTGGTCTTTGGAAAATTTGTCCGGCCGCTTGAAGTCGTAGACTTTAATTTTTTTTGCGGTTTCTTCCTGTTTAAGCTCCTCAAGCGAAGTTTCGCCGTCATTGGCAGCGGCAAGCAGTGCGTCTATTTGTTCCTGGGTAAGTACATCAACGGACAAGTTTTTACCTCCTCAATCCGTGGCGCAACGAAAAACTCATTGCAAGAGGAAACTGGTGATGTAAATGTCATAGACGGAACCACCGCCGAGCGCGGCGTTGAGTGCGTCTTTAAGTTGCTTTTTGAATTCGTCCTGCTTATCGGCGTCGAAGTCTTCAAGCTTCGTGGCGCGCAGGAACTGAGTTGCAACGTCGTTGACTTTAACTTCGGCGTCGGGCTGGAGCGCGTGAGTTTCTTCGTTTATGACGGATTTTTTGCTGGGATTAAACTCGACAATAATGCTGGCTTTGAGATATTTGCCGCTACGCGGGCCGCCGACATTGACGAGGATACCTTCTTTTGGGTCGCCGATTTTGACGAAGACACCCGCATCGTGATAGCGGGGTTCGCCGCCTTCTTCGTAGCCGGAGCCGCCGGGAATGTCGCCCATAAATTTTGTCACGACGAAGAGTGAAATACCGGCCGCCAATGCCAAGCCGACTATCACCAAGACGACAATCAGTATGATTTGTTTCTTTTTGGACGACTGCACGGGAGGTTGTGGGGCAACAACGTCAACGTTTTCTTCATCAGGCATAACAGTTTCCCTCCACGATTACAGTTGTTTAAGTGCACGGCGATATTTCATCACGCGGCGCACGACATCTTCAGCGGCCTCCTCAACGATGAATTTTTTCTCGTTGACAAGCGTGATGACCGTGTCGGGTGTCGACTCGATTGTTTGAATCAATTCTGCGTTGAGAATGAATTCGCCGTGTTTGTTCGAATCCGAATTGAATTTCGTGAGCTTAATCATGAATTGACCTCCTGTAAGCGTTTTTCCATAAAAAAAACTTCGCCGCAAAAGATTAAATCCCTTTCAATAGCAGAGTAAAAATTTTGAGACAAATATTCTACACCACCAAGACGCTTTGTCAATACGCAGTGCAGAGACGGTGATTAGTGAATGGCGGCGAAGAAAGTATCCGCTAATCACCAATCGCATTTAAAATGTCGTCGCGGGTTATGGCGTATGTGCCGGCTTTTCGCAGGACAATTCCCGCCGCAAGGTTTGCGATATACGCGCCGTCGACCGGTTTAAGTCCGCCGGCAAGAGCTATCGCGAAGACCGCCGCAACGGTATCGCCCGCACCTGCGCTGTCGAAAACTTCCTGTGCACGCGTCGGCAGATGATAGGCGTAGTCTTCCGTGACGAGCGTGATGCCCGAAGCCGAGCGCGTCGCCAAAACGTTTTTGATTTTAAACTTGCGCATGATGTAACGGCCGGCGCGTTCGGCAGCGTCGTCGTCGTCGGTGGGAATCGGGCTGAGCAAAATTTTATTTATCTTGGCGACGTTCGGCGTGATGTAGTCGGCTTGCGAATATTTAATCCACTGCTGACCGTAAGGCATGACGACGACCGGCACGCCGTGATTGTGCGCCGCCTTTATGACTGAAGCGCAAAATCTCTCCGTGCAGACGCCCTTTTCGTAGTCGGCTAAAACTATCGCGTCCAAGCTGTCATTGAGCCGACGCTTGACGAAATTTTTTAACGCCTCGAATTGCTCTTCAGTGCGCGGAGCCATGTCTTCAAAATCCATGCGGAACATTTGCACGTGCCCGCTCATGATTCGGACTTTAGTCGTGGTCGGCCATTTCGTCGCAATCAAACCGTCCTGATCAATGCCGCTCTCGTAAAGTTGAGTGGACAGCGTCTCAAAATTATGGTCGTCGCCGACGAAACCGGCCACCGCCGTCTTGCAACCCAGATTCGACAAGTTGTTTGCAATGTTGGCCGCCGCACCGAGGCTCGTGCGCCGCTTGACGATTTTCGCCACGGGAACGGGCGCGTCGCTGGCGAATTTGCGAACGTCGCCGTAATAATATTTATCCATCATAATATCACCGACGACCAGCACGTTACACTTGGTCGCCTTCGTCGGTTTTAGTCATGAGATCGCCTCCGCAAATTTTTCCGCCATTATATCACGAACTCGGCAGGGGACAATCGACGCGTGCAGAATTTTTCCCGCCGAGGTGATTAAAATGGAATTGGAATTAAAATACGGTTGCAACCCCAATCAAAAGCCCGCGAAAGTTTTTGCGGAAAACGGTGCGTTGCCGTTCGAGGTGCTCAACGGACGTCCGGGCTACATCAACTTGCTGGACGCGCTTAACGGTTGGCAGCTCGTCCGCGAACTGCGCGAGGCGACAAATTTACCTGCCGCCGCGTCGTTTAAACATGTCAGCCCTGCCGGTGCCGCCGTTGCCGAGTCGCTCGACGACGTGCTGAAAAAAATTTACTTCGCCGAGGACGTCGAACTTTCAGCGCAGGCGACGGCTTACATTCGCGCACGCGGCGCGGATCGCATGAGTTCTTACGGCGACTTCGCGATTCTCTCTGACGAGTGCGACGAGCCGACCGCCGCTTATCTCAAGCGCGAAGTTTCAGACGGCGTCATTGCTCCGAGTTATTCGCCGAAAGCTTTGGAGATTCTCAAGTCGAAACGCGGCGGCAATTATCTTGTGCTGAAGATGAATTCGGATTACGAACCGCCCACCGTTGAGCGCAAACAAGTTTTCGGCGTGACCTTCGAGCAGAAACGCAACGACGTAAAAATTTCCGACGAGTGCTTAGCTGATGTGCCGACCCGCAATAAAAATTTCACGCCCGAAGCTCGCCGCGACCTGCTCACCGCGCTGATAACGCTAAAGTACACGCAATCGAATTCAGTCTGCTACGCGAAGGGCGGTCAAGCAATCGGCATAGGTGCGGGGCAACAAAGTCGCGTCCACTGCACGCGGCTTGCCGGAAACAAAGCCGACTTCTGGTTTCTGCGGCAATGCCCGAAAGTTTTGGAGTTGCCGTTTAAACGCGGCGTCAAACGTCCCGACCGCGACAACGCGATTGACGTTTATCTCGGCGGCGAAACTTTCGAGGAGACTTGGGAAAATTTATTCACCGTCAAGCCCGCGCCGTTCACCGCCGACGAAAAAATTTCTTGGCTGAAAAATTTGCGCGGCGTGTCGTTAGCCTCTGATGCGTTCTTCCCGTTCGGCGACAACATCGAGCGCGCTCACCTCTCCGGCGTAGATTTTATTGCGCAGACGGGCGGCTCAATCCGCGACGACAACGTTATCGAAACTTGCGACAAGTACAATATCGCAATGGCTTTCACGCACATAAGATTATTTCATCACTGAGGCGGCGGTTAGTTGTGGACATAGATTACTTAATTTTTCTGCAGGGCTTGCGCGAAAATTACGGCGGCGAAACTTTCTTTGCGCTGGTGAGCGTGTTGCCGAAAAGTCCGCTGACGGCAGCGATACCCGCGATTTTGTTCTGGTGCATTAACAAGCCGGCGGGGATCTTCCTGCTGTTCAATGCGACGTGCGGCCGCGTAATCAACGAGTTGATAAAAGGCACGCTGTGCGTCTACCGTCCGTGGTTTAAAGACGTCGAGCTGATTCCGGCGGAGGCCGCTCAAGCCAAGGCATCGAGCTGGTCGTTTCCGAGCGGACACACGCAATTTGCCACGGCGATTTATGGCGGCTTTGCATTCTTCTACCGCAAGACATTGCCGAAACTGATCGTCCCGTGCGCGGCGATAGTGTTGCTCGTCGCCTTCAGCCGAAATTTTTTGGGCGTGCACACTCCCCAAGACGTGTTGTTCGCCATTTTGTATTCAGTCGGATTATTTTTCGTTGCTGAAAAAATTTTGGCCTGGATCGGTCGCGACACGGAGCGGCAATTCATTTTCTTTATCGTCGGACTTGTGGTCGTCGCGGCAATTTTCATGTACTTGTACTTCAAGCCGTATCCGGAAGAAATTTTTAACGGGCAATTAATCGTTGACCCGCTCATGGCTCGTGCGGACGCCTTCGACGCGCTGGGATTCGGGCTGGCGTTTTTCCTCGGACAATTTCTCGAACAGAAGTTTATAAATTTTAAAACGAAAGTTACGCCGATAACCCGTCTGCGCAGAATCATAATCGGTTTCGCGGTTCTGGGCGTGATAGCTGTGGCGATTTATCCGTTGCTGAAAATTTTCCTCGGCATCGGCGCGTACAAGTTCTTCAAAGCCTTTCTGCCGTTCTTCTCGATACTGTTCGTGATTCCGCTGATATTCACCAAAGTTGAAGAGCGTTTCAAGCTGTAAAAAAAACTCCCGCCAAATTTTTTTGACGGGAGAAATTTTTTTCGGAGTGCCGGGAAAGGAGCAGTTTACATGACGACCGAAATTTTTTTTGGCGCAACGCTTGCGGCGGTGATGACGGTTGTCGGCTCGCTGTGGATTGACAGATTGTATCGGTCGAGCGCGGAGCTGTCCTTACCGAATGAAATTGCAAGCCGCGCACGTTTCCGCCGACCGATTTTGTTTTTCGCACTGACAATTTTAAATTACTTGTCGGAAAATTTTTTCGTGACAGCGGCGATATTTTTGCTCGCGCTGATGACGGTGACCGACTTCGAGCAGTATATGCTCTTCGACGCGATGACGATGCCTTTAGCGATAATCGGCGCGGTTTTCGTGTGGCAAGCGAACTTCGACGCGATTGACCATGCATTGGCGGCGATAATCGGCGGCGGATTTTTTTTGTTGCTCGCGCTTATATCAAAGGGCGCACTCGGCGGCGGCGACGTGAAATTGATTGCGGCACTGGGCGTGTGGCTCGGTTGCGAAAAACTTTTGTCGGTCGTCTTAATCGGAACGATAGCTGGCGGGCTTGTGGCACTGCTGATGATTTTGTCAAAACAAAAAAACCGCAACAGTTACTTTGCTTACGGCCCTTACTTCGCGCTTGCGGCAATTTATGTTTTGCTGAACGATTAGTCTACGGGTTGAAAATTTCTCGACAGAGTTTGTTAACGAGACGATCGGCACTCGTCGAAAGCTCCGAGCGCATCACGCTGAATGTAGATTCATTCGCATTTCACGGTATAGGATACTGCCAAGAGCATGCATAATGGCGTTGTACTTAGCTTGGTCTTCAAATAGAGTGGCGTAAGTTTCTTGCGATTCGATGTAGCTGTCCAAAGCTGTTGAATGGAATTCGGTTGGAAAGAGGCTCTCTGCAAAAATTTGCGGGTCGCTGGTTTTTGCCATGGTCTGTAGCTTGGTGTTGTTCATGAGCTTTGCTCGGAGTGTCGTCAATAACACCTTGTCGGCTTCGGTAAATTTGCCTTTGTATTGCTCATTTATCTTCCTGATAATTTCATCGAGGGGCTTTTCATCTTCGGACTTTGCCGCGCCTTTAGCTTTAGCGGGTAAGTAAGAGCTGGTTTCCTCTTTCAGCGCGATTGCCCCTTTAAACGTCTCTTGCAATTTATAATACTCCAGTTGCAGTTTGCCTTCAAGGTCAATCATCTGCATTTTATCGGACGGAATGAGCTTTATCAGATAGCTTAAAAAAATATATTCCTTATGCAAGTCTTCATCAAACATGCGCACGACTTGAGCAATGTAACCGTACCACTTAATCATATTGCGGCACAAGCGGCGGAAGTTGTAACGCTCGTCGGCAGTCAACTTATTATAACGGTCGGCGACGGGTTTTAAGATACTTGTCATGCGTCCCATATTACTTTTGCCGAAATATTCCTTAGCAAAAAAATTAATATCTTCATCGGAGTAAACGCAATAGCCGCGCAGATTTTTTTGCACTTGATAAAGCAAGTCTGTGTTGATTTCACTCTCCAGCATAGTTTCTTGATAGAACGGCTGAAACGCTTCTTGAATGTCTTCCTGCGTGTTTATGAAGTCCAAAATAAAAGTATCAATCTTTCCTTGATGAGTGCGATTCAATCGAGAGAGAGTTTGCACAGC
>CAMZDU010000065.1 GCA_947305445.1 uncultured Selenomonadales bacterium | reverse complement strand
AAAGGTATGGGAGCAAATCGTGACAGTGCAATTCGCGACGCGGCACGCAATGCCGTGGAAAATGTTGTCGGCGTTTATATCGACTCACGCTCCTTGACACAGGATTCAATTCTTGCGCTCGATGAAGTCTACACGAAGTCTCAAGGCTACGTGAAAAATATTACCGTCATTGATGAGAATTATTCCGACGGCACTTTCAATGTCACGGCAAATGTCGAAGTCGATAACAATCCCGACGGGCAACTCATGAATCGCCTAAGCATGATAATGATGCTTAACGACCCGCGCATTTCCGTTATAATTCTCAAAGAAAACACTTCGCCGCCCGACCACGACAATATCTCCGAAAACGCAATGAATGAGCGGCTTGTCGATTTGGGATTTTCACACGTCGTGGACGCCAATATCGTTTCCAATTTGCAAAACTCGGAACTTTTGAACAACATTTACAACGGCAAAACTTCTTTAAGCGGCATAGGTGACAGTTACGGTGCAGATTATCTTGTCCTAGGTAAAAGTAATGTTGACGTTATCCCCGCGTCGGGCGCAAGCATGGGCAGAGCCGACTTATCGGTTAAAATTATCAAGTTCGATACAGGAGATATTATTGGCGTCTTTACTGTAGAGGGACAAGGCGCGGAAAAAGTTGCCTCATATGCCGAGCGCAAAGCTCTGAAATCAGCCTCTCAAGAGGCCGCTAAAAAGTTGGAAGAAAAATTTAACAAATTGAGTGCCGCCCCCGTTCAATCTGTGCAAATTACTGTTACAACTTCAAATTACGGCAATGTTGAACGACTGGTTGAGGAGCTCAAGTCATTAAACGGAGTTCAAAACGTCAAAATAAGAGAATATAGAAACGGACGGGCAATTTTAGAGGTCGATTCTTCACAAAATCCAAATTCGATCTTGCAACTTCTCCAAGATAATAATACAGGCTTGAAATTTTCTGTTGAAGAGGTTTCTGCTGCCGGCATTAAACTTGTTATTTCGTGAAGCAAAAAATTTTTTCTTGGGAAGTGTGTGATTCGGCTTGAATCGAAAATTTTTTCTAATCTGCGCGGCGGGCGTGTTGATGATGATGAACTGCGCCGAGGCGGCACCGATTATCCCGAACGTGAACGTGGAAGTCGGCACGGCGGAAAACCCCGAACAAGTCGCCTCAACGTTGCAAGTTATCGCCGTCTTGACATTGGCGACGCTGGCACCGGGCATACTTATGATGACGACTTCCTTCGTGAGAATCGTCGTGATAATCGGTTTTTTGCGCAACGCACTGTCCACGCAAAACGTCCCGCCGAATCAAGTCGTCGTATCGCTGGCACTGTTTTTGACGTTTTACATCATGGCTCCTTATTGGTCGCAGGCCAACGACAACGGATTGCAACCGTACTTGGCGGGACAAATTACGCAGGAAGAGGCGATAACTAACGTCCTCGAACCCATGCGCGAGTTTATGTTCCGCCAGACGCGTGAATCTGACTTGGCACTGTTCGTAAATTTATCCGACGCCGAACGTCCCAATTCGCAAGAGGACGTCTCGACTTTCGTGCTGATTCCCGCGTTCATCATCAGCGAGCTTAAAACCGCCTTCCAAATCGGCTTTATGATTTACGTGCCGTTCATCGTCATTGACATGATTGTTGCCACAACGCTTATGTCAATGGGCATGATGATGTTGCCGCCGGTTATGATCTCGTTGCCGTTCAAGATATTGCTGTTCGTTATGATTGACGGCTGGCATTTGCTCATTCGTTCGATAATTGTCAGTTTCCGATAGCGGAGGTGCATCATGTCCGGTGATTTGGTCATACAGCTGGGACAAGAAGCGTTAATCGTCGTGCTGATTGTCTCCGCGCCAATGTTGGGCTTAGGTCTGGCGGTCGGTTTGGCGGTCAGCGTCTTTCAGGCAACGACTTCTATTCAAGAACAGACGCTGGCTTTTATCCCGAAGATCATCGCGGTCTTCGTGGCGATTTTGATTTTCGGACCGTGGATGCTCAGAATCATGGTCGAATTTTTTTCGGGAATATTTATCGGCATACCGTCGCGTATCGGTTGATTGCATTGTCGGGAGGTCGCGGACTTGGCAGAGATGGACTTTTACGACGTGTTTGAAGGACAGGTGGCGGCCTTTTTGCTCGTACTGACAAGGACGAGCGGCATTTTTTTTATTTCGCCGTTTTTGGGCAGTATGAACGTTTCGGCAAGGGTACGCGGTTGCGCGGCGGTTGCACTTGCCGTAATATTGTTCCCCGTCGTCGTTAAAGAATCCGTCGTGCAAGCTCCGGCAACAGTCATAATGTTCGCCTTCACCGTCGCCAAAGAAATGTTCGTCGGCTGGCTTATCGGCCTCGTCGGCTACATCACCCTTTCGGCGATAAACATGGCCGGCAAGATTATGGATATGCAGGTTGGCTTCGCAATGGTGCAAATGATGGATCCGACGACGCAACAACAGACAGGTCTTATCGGTACGTTTCTTTACAATCTGTCGATAATTTACTTTCTGATAACCAACGGGCACCACGTGATTATTTCTGCGCTGGCGGAAAGTTTTCGCGTGATTCCGCTCGATTCGATGGTCTGGAACGATTCACTCCCGCAATTTATGAACGACTTGACGGCGGGTATCTTCATGAACGGAATGAAAATCGCCATGCCCGTGACGTTTGCCATATTGCTGACAAACGTCGGACTCGGTATCTTGGCGCGTACGATGCCGCAGATGAATATTTTTGTCGTCGGCATACCGATGCAACTTATGATCGGCATAACGATGGTGTCTATGGTATTGCCGTTCTATATTCTCTTTTTGGACGTGATATTCAATGAGATGTACGCCAATATCTCAATCGCACTCAAAGCCCTCGCACCATGACGCGCCGACTTTCGACGAGCTGTTGAATTTCGAGTTGTCAAGCCGCGACGAATTTGTCTTCGACTTGCAACGTTTCGACGGCGAGAAAACTGAGGAGCCGACCGAAAAAAAGCGTCAGGACGCCCGCAAAAAAGGTCAAGTCGCCAGAAGCCAGGAACTTAACACGGCCTTCGTCCTGCTGATAGGTTTTCTTATTCTGCGGATACTGTGGGAATTTATCTACGTCAACATAGCCGAATACACGGTCTATTTGTATTCGCACCTGTCGCAGAGCACCTCAACCGAAGCAATCTCCGAGCTGTTTATAGGCATAATGATTTTGTTAGCGAAGACGGTTTAGCCGGTGATGTTCGCGATTTTAATAGTCGGCCTCGGAATAAATCTCTTTCAAGTCGGGCTGATGATATCTACCGAAAAGCTCGAACCGAAATTAGAAAACCTCAACCCGATTAACGGCTTCGGGCGCATATTCTCCAAGCGTGCGCTGGTCGAGCTGGTCAAGTCCTTGTTTAAAATAATCGTCATCGGATTTTTTTTGTATCTGTACTTAAAAGATCAGATACCGCTGTTGCCGCAATTTATATTCTTCGACTTGCCGCACTCCCTGGCAACGGCGGCGGACATAATCTTCACCATGGCCTTTCAAGTCGTCGGCGTAATAATGATTATGGCGGTCGCCGACTACGCTTATCAACGCTGGCAAACCACGCAGGATTTGAAGATGACAAAGCAGGAAGTCAAAGACGAATTCAAGCAAATTGAAGGTGACCCGCAGATTAAGGGCAAAATCAAACAGAAACAGCGTCAAATGGCCATGCAGCGCATGATGAGCGAAGTGCCCAAAGCCGACGTCATTATCACGAACCCGACGCATTTGGCCGTTGCGCTCAGCTACAAAAAGGGCATGATTGCTCCGCTCGTCGTCGCCAAAGGGCAAGATCTCGTCGCTGAACGAATCAAACAGATTGCCCGCGAAAATCACGTGCTAATCGTCGAAAACAAGCCGGTTGCTCGTGCGCTCTATGAATCGGTTGAAGTCGGCGGCACGGTTCCTTCCGAACTTTATCAGGCTGTCGCGGAGATTTTGGCTTACGTCTATCGAATCAAACACCGCCGCACTTCGGCGAATTAGGAATGTGGAATGTTTTGAGTTGTAGTGTCAACAACTGTATCCGAATCATAATTCCTAATTACACATTGACGACGTTCCTAATTGACGAATTTACTGATTGAAAGGTTTTCTGTCATGCAACAAACATTAACCGTCTGTCAGCTGATTATCTGCCTTTTGCCGATTGCAGCATATTTAAAAAATTTTCCGTTCCGCCGCAAAGTCGACGGCGCGGAAAAATTTTTAAGCAGATTACCCGACGGAGCGATTGTAATTTTTTGCTTCGCGTTTATGATGTTCGCGTCAATTTTCGTGCTCTACGAGGGCAGTAATTGGGGCGGCGACTTCAGCTTATACATTGCCCAGGCGCGTGCAATATTGAACGGCGACTTCGACTCCTGGCTGACCAAGCAGATGTTTATCATTGAAAATTCGTCGCCGGGATTTTCGCCGCTAATGTATCCTTGGGTCACGTCGCTGTGTCTCGTGCCGATTTATGCGCTCGCCGGATTTAATTTGTACGCGTTCAAATTGATGTCGGTGTTCTTTATGGCGGCGGCGTGGGTCGTGCTCTATCTGTTCTTGCGCATGCGCGAGAGCGTCACAACGTCGGCGGTGCTCATCGGAATTTTAATGTTCAACGTCAGCTACGTCCTGTCGGTCGACAATGTCATATCGGAATTCCCGTATCAGTTTTTCTCGACGCTTGCAATCTTCTTGCTGTATAAACGACAAACGTCAACAAAATTTAAGCTGTACGGCGTGCTTGTCGGTGTGGCGATTTTTTTTGCGGTGAATACCCGAACGGCAGGTCTTGCGCTGTTGATAGCGTTGATTTTGGAAGACGCGCTCGTCTTGTCAAAAAATTTCTCGGTGAAAAAATTTCTGCCGTATGCCGCGCCCTATCTGACTTACGCCGTGTTGAGCGTAATTTTCGCGTTGACATTGCCGCAGGTCGCAATTCAAGACAACACGGGCTACATGGTAACGTTTTCCTTCAAGCCGTCCGACATTTTCAATCAGGCAGTTTATTATACGCGGGCACTCGGAAGTTTCTTTCTGCCGGATTTAAGGTCAATGTATTTCATCGACTCGAATAACCTTCTGTATTTGCTCACGGGAATTTTAGTCGGAGCATTGGCGATTTTCGGCGCACTGAAAAATTTTTCGGAGAATCGATTTTTAATTTTCTACGTGGCAATTACGGTCGCACTCGTCTGCGTGTTCAATGCACAGTCGGGACTGCGCTATATCTTCGGGATAGTGCCGTTCGTTATTTTTTTCGCGTACAGAGGTTTGATTGAATTGCGGCTCTCCAAAATAAAAAAACCGCTCGCGGTTTCGCTACTGACGGCAAGTTTATTTTTCAGCGCGTGCTCAATAATATTTCTGAAGGCGAACGATTGGAACAGCAATCAAGCTTACACTGCCGACGCCGTCAACGCTTACGAGTTCATCAAGCAAAATATTCCCGACGACAAAGTTGTCTTCTTCTTTAAGCCGCGAGTGTTGTATCTGAATACAAATGTTTACAGTTATTTCCGCTGGGAAGATTCGGAAGATTCGTTGCGGTCGGCAGACTATGTTTTGTTCACGCAGGAAAATATTTATCCCGCGCTGGCAGATATTGCCAAGCACAGCGATCGTTATATTCACGTTTACGGCAACGAAACTTTTGATTTGTATCGAATAGTCAAATAACCCGTTGTGCGGAGACAAAATAATTGGGAACTTCTGCAATGAGGAATCATTATTCGGAGTGTGTGGTTGACGATAATACTACAACTCAAAAAATTTCTAATTGCAGAAGGCGTAGCACAACGAGTTCGATTAGTATGTTTGGAGGGATTTGTCATGCGGTCATTTAAAATTTTTTTGCTGATTGTATTCGCGTGGACATGTGCTTTAATGCCCGCGCAAGTGTCAGCGGAAGTAACAACGGTTATCCTCGTGCGCCACGGCGAAACGTCTTACAACTTGACCAAACGCTATCAAGGCTTCCTCGACATTCCGCTAAACGATACCGGACTCAACCAGGCAAAACTTCTAGCCAAGAGTCTCAAAAAAATTCCGATTGATGTATTCATCTCCAGCCCGCTCAGCCGCGCTTACGTGACAACAGAGACCGTTGCCAAAGCTCACGGCATGACGATTGCTTACACCGATGACCGCCTGCGCGAAATTGATTTCGGCGATTGGTCGGGGCAACTCATTGCCGATTTGAAAGCCAATTATCCCGATCAGTTTAAGCTGTGGCAGGAGCGTCCGTGGCTTATGACTTTCCCGAACGGCGAAAATTTGCGCGACCTGCAATATCGCGGACGTGCGGCTCTGGAGGAGGCTGTTGCCCGCTATCCCGGTAAAACGATTTTTATCGGCGCACACAGCCAAATCAACACGGTTATCCTCTGTAGCGTGCTCGGCTTGGACACCGAACACTTCAAGCAACTGCCG
>CAMZDU010000064.1 GCA_947305445.1 uncultured Selenomonadales bacterium | reverse complement strand
CCGACGCATGGCTTAAACATTTCCGCGCAGAAAATTTGCCCGCTGTTGCCGTTGACGCCGTAAAGGGCACGGGCGTCAAGCAACTCGTCGCGCTTACGAAGTCGTCGGCCGAATCCAAGACGCACAAACTTGTTAAGCACGGTGCCAAGCCGCGTGCCGCACGCGTGATGATTGTCGGCATTCCCAACGTCGGCAAGTCGTCGCTGATAAATCGGCTCGCAGGTATGACGCATGCCAAGATTGAAAATCGACCTGGCGTCACGCGTGCCAAGCAGTGGATAAAAATTTCCGACGGGCTTGAGCTGTTGGATATGCCCGGCATTTTGTGGCCGAAGTTTGACGACGCGGACGTTGCGCTAAAGCTTGCGTGGACTTATGCTATCAGCGACGAGATTCACGACCTTGAGCCGACGACCTGCAAACTTTTGGAGACGCTTGCCGAAAAATTTCCTAACGGCCTTGTCGAACGTTATAAACTCGACGCACCGCCGCCGATTGACGGCAATGAGTTGTTGAATCAAATCGGACTCAAGCGCGGCTGCATTCGCAAGGGCGGTCTCCTCGACACGGACAAAGCTCTGCGGCTCGTGCTGACGGATTTTCGTGCGGGCAAACTCGGAAAGGTCACGCTGGATGAACCGTAAAAAATTTTTGCCCGCGATATTGGCGAACGTCTCGGCGGCGTTGTCTGAAGTTTTGCTGATGGCGTCGGCGGCGTGGCTGATTGCCTCGGCCGCACTGCACCCGCCGCTTAGTGCGCTGTCCGTCGGGATAACGCTCGTGCGTACGGCAGGAATTTCACGCGCCGCTTTAAGATACGCCGACCGATTCGTCTCGCACAAGATAATTTTTAAATTGCTGGACGATTTGCGCGAAGAATTTTTTTTGCGCGCCGCACGAGTGTTGCCGCTCAAATCCGGCCGTTCGTACGAAGGAGAGCTGTTGCACGCGCTGACCGTTCAAGCCGACGTGCTGAAAGATTTTTTGCCGCGAGTGGTTCTGCCGCTGACAACCGCCGCGCTCGTGACGATTTTGTTGACGATTTTTTTATTTGAGCCGTTGAAAATTTTCGCGATGATTTTGCCGACGCTTCTGACGGTCGACGTTATGTTGACCGCGCTCGTTAAAGTTGAACAGACCGACGACTCCGACTACCGCGAAAAAATTTTAGACTTCGGCGACGGACGCGACGAGCTGAAAATTTTCGGAACGACACCCGCAATTAAATCACTGGACGCGGCGGCAGTCGACTTCGGCGCACAAAGTCTGCAACTCACGGCGCGGCAAATAACTTTCGACACAACACTGCGAATCCTGAACGCCGCAGTAATTTTTTTTATTCTGTTGAAAGTCGGCGCGGTTGTTGATACAATCGCCTTGACGGTGTGGAGTTTGATTTTGTTGGCGACGCTCGAATTGTTCGCGCAAATTCCCCCGGCAATCCGCACGTTGAAAAAAATTCGCGCCGCCAAACTTGTCGACGAAAAAATTTTCCCCGCGAAGATTTTGCCGACTGATAAAGCCGTTGAATTGCGCAACGTCAGCTTCGGCTACACGGACGAAAAAATTTTGCGCGACGTGAACTTGACGATTGAGCGCGGCGAGTGCGTGGCGATTGTCGGCGAGAGCGGCGCGGGCAAGACGACTTTGCTTTATCTGCTGATGAAACTTTTTCCGCCCGATGCGGGAACAATTTCTCTCGGCGGGAAGATTGCGGCGTCGACCTTTGCGAACGTAATTTTTTCGGCGTCGATTCGCGAAAATTTCCGCATGCTCCGCCAAAATATTTCCGACGCAGAAATTTCCGACGCACTGAAAATTTGCGAGCTTGACGCATTCGACTTGGATGCACCGCTCGGCGAAGACGGCGCAAATCTTTCGGGCGGCGAGCGCAATCGATTGCAAGTCGCATTGGCCGTGGCGCAGGACGCGGAAATTTTATTGCTTGACGAGCCGACGGCCGGTCTTAATCGCGAGCTTGCCGACAAATTGATTGCAAACCTTCTCGCCGCCGCGCAGAAAAAAAATCGCACGCTGATAATCATCACGCACGACTCTAACTATTTTTCGGAATTGGGAAGGGTTGAACTTTGTGGGGTAAAAAATTTTTTGCAACGTTGCTCGCGGGACTGACGGCTGTCGCTGTCACGAGCACCGACGCTTCGGCCTGTACGGTAATGCTCGTGACGAAAGATGTTTCCGTTGACGGAAGTGTTCTCGTGGCGCATTCAAACGACGGTTTTAGCAACGACCCGAATGTCGCTTTCGTTCCCGCGAAGAATCATCCAAAGGGTAGCAAGCGTCCCGTTTATCCCACTGCCGCCGCGTTAAGCGAGATCCCCGAATACAACTGCTTCAATCAACCGCATCTCGTTGCGCCCGAACGCAGTGACGATTACAATTTCCCCGGCAAGCCGCATACAAAGCCGCTCGGTTACATTACACAGGTCGAGCACACCTACGCTTACATTGACGGCGATTACAGCATTATGAACGAACACGGCTTGATGCTCGGCGAATGCACCGATACTTCCGCTTATTTGCGCAATGTTCCCTACACTGAAGGCGGCGGAATTTTTTACCAAAGACGCGCCGCCTTGGAATGTTGCAAGACTGCGCGGGAGGCCGTTGAGCTTATGGGCACTCTGATTGACGAGTACGGCCTGTGGGGTACTGCCGAAACTTTAACCGCACGTCGAGCATCAACACTACTGAATTTTTAAGGAGAAATAATTTTGTACACTAAGAAAATTTATTTCAGCGGCGGCAACGTGCGCGAACTGCAAGAAATTTTTTCCGATGTGCCCGGCGTCTTGAAGGTGCTTGTCGGAACATTGACCGCCCGCAATGTTCACAGCTACGTTAGTCACGAGCCGCAGACGCTTGAAAATGTCGCGAGCATTGAAATTGAATTCAACCCGAAGCGCATGGATTTGTCCATGCTTATGGACGTGCTCTTCAACGTCCTCAATCCCTACGCCGACAAAAATTTGGGCGTTTACTATGCAAGCGGCGAGGACGAACCGCAGGTCGAACTGCATCTGAATTTTATCGCCAACCGCGGTAAGGAGCCTGTCGTCTCCAAAGCGTGCTTGACCATAAACGACCCCAACAGCAATCTGAAATTCGCCCGCAAGTGTTTCGTAAAAGTCGGCCGCCTTACGAGCTTTGTCGCCGCCTCCGAAGACGAGCAACATTTTTTGCGCAAGCACCCGGAAATTCACACGGACATTGACTTGACAAAGTTCAAAACGTCGCTTAGATTTTGACGTGTAAAAAAATTAATTCCACATTGTTAAAAAGGAGGTGACATCATGCGCGAACGTTTGGAGAAGAAACGACGCGAACTCGGCCGCAAGATGCGCAATCGGAAATTATTTTGGTCATTCATAATTTGTTCATTGATAATCGCAGGCTCATTGGAGCACATGGGCTTTAACTCGGACTTCACGCGGCTTAAGGACAATTTGGCGGCAACGGTCGCGCCCGAAAATGTTTTGCCGACATTCCGCAAACCGACGACGATAATCTTGATGGGTGTGGACGAGCGCAAAGACGACGTCGGTCGCTCGGATACGCTCATGGTTTTAAATCTGTCGAAGAACACGGCGTCGCTGTTGACTATTCCGCGAGACACGCTGGTTTATATCGAGCGTCACGGCTATCAAAAAATTAATGCGGCTTACTCTCACGGCGGCTCGAAATTGGCATGCAAGACCGTTGAAGAATTCCTCGGCATTGATATTGATCACTACGTCACGATTAACAAGTCACGTTTCGCCGAGGTGATTGACGCGATGGGCGGCGTAGATATTTACGTCGAACGCGACATGCACTACGAAGATCCGTGGGACGACGACGGCGGGCTTTATATCGATCTTAAGCAGGGACTTCAACATCTTGACGGCAAAACCGCGATTGAGTTCGTGCGCTACCGCGACGCGGAGGGCGACGTAGGTCGCGTGCGTCGTCAGCAAGCTTTCATGAAGGCTTGCGCGGACAGATTGAGCGAGCCGAGTATGCTGATTAAAATTCCCGAACTTTTGAGCGTGGCAGTCAAGGCGATTGACACCGATTTGAATTCGGGCGAAATGTTGGAGGCGGCAGGCTCTTTGAAAAGCGCGGAGGCTGCAGGAAATATCAAAACCGGCGTCGTGCCCGGCTGGCTACAATATATCGACGGCGTCAGCTACCTTATTCCCAACGCCGAACGCCTCGGCAAAGTCATGCGAAAGAATCTCGGCTTCGACGCGGACAAAAAACATTTTGAGAAGTTGGCTAACGAATATGTGCCCGGCAACGACGCCGACTATTACGACGTGAATCCCAATCCCGAAAAAGATTTGCGGCTTATGGATTATATTGAGTACCGCAGACTTGACATGTCCGCCAACGAACTTTAGCGGCAATTTAAAAAAATTTTAGCGGGCAAATAGTTTGAATGAACACTACGCTAAGGTAGCCGTCACTGCTACATATTGCAAGGCTGAAGTCAACCAGCCCACGGCGGACGAAAGTTTAGTTGCAAGCCCTCATGGGCAGTTGACATTGCCATAAAAATAGCGCAAAAAGAAAATCCGTAGCCTTGTGCTGAAAGTTGTTTTCCGTGCTTGACAGTCGGCGGGCGTTGTGGTATAAAGTCATACGTTGAATTGATTTGCCGACTTAGCTCAGTTGGTAGAGCAGCGCATTCGTAATGCGCAGGTCGTCAGTTCGAGTCTGACAGTCGGCTCCATAAGAAATAAAAACCTCGGCGAATTCGTCGAGGTTTTATAGTTTTTGCTAACTTCCCGCTAATCGGAGGATTGCGTTAGCGTCTTGTCACCAAGCGGGGAAATTCTCGCGCTGGGAGGTTAAAAGTCTTTTTCAATTTTAACTGGAATGAAAAACCTTTCTGCTTGCCGACCCAACCGACAAGTGCTGAATCGAGCATGACAGCGGAGTTGGGCGTGGGCTTTAGTTGCCAGCCAAGCTCAATCATGCCGCTGGAGCCTCTGACGCCGATTTTAGGCGTGGTGTTGTTTTCAAAGCTGGTCAAGACATCGCCGCCGAACTGGTACTGATACATCAGCCCCGAATAAAATCTGTTGTGGTCGTTGACGTTGCGCGTGAGGCGTGCGCCCAAGCGAATGGTCTTGCTGTCGGAGCTACCGATGTCATATTTTTGCTCGTCGCCGGTCAGAGCGATAGCAAGATTGGCGTCAATGGAGCCTATGTGATTTTGCGAGTAGATGCCGTAAACGTCCAAAATATTTTTCGGCGAAACTTTGCCGCGCCAACCGATGCGGACGTGTCCGGTGTAGACGGGCGTCTTGTCGGTGTAGGAGACGTGGCTGGGGTCGTTGCCGACGTGGAAGTTATCACTGGTGAAGTGCGTTCTCATCTTGCCGCCGCGGAAGCTTGCCTCGTAATACATGCCGTTTTTGTTCCACTGACGAGCAATCAAACCCGCCGTGAAGTATCTGGAGTTACCGCCGCCGCGTGTGCCGTCGCTGATTGACGTGTCGTAAGTGGCGGAGCCGTAGTCGGTTATCGGCGCAAAGAGGAAAATTCCGTGACGGTTTTTGATTGCACGAGCCGCACCGATATTCGACCCGCCGCTCTTGTTGCGGAGCTTGGAGCCGTGGCCCGTGTCAATGCTCACCGACTCGAAACTTGAGCCCATGAAAATTTCAAACGGCGTGGTGTGGTCGATGTTGCGCGTTTCAATTTCTTCGGGCGGGAGCCAATTTAAAATTCTGTTCGTGCCGGCGTCGAGTGTGCCGCGTATGCTCAGTGACGGCTCGGCCAGCAACGTGATTTGCGGTTTGAGGTCTTGTACACGCTCTTGAACGGTCGCGGTTAAGTTTCTGTTGCCGTCCTCCAGATTGAAATCGGCGTAATTGTCGCGGGCGACACCGTAGGCGATGATGTTCCTGTCGGTGCCGACTTGTCGCGGGCTGACTTCGCGCACGCTGTTAATGTCCAAATTCAAGCCGCTGTTGTTCGTCACGAGGTTAATTTTGTCGCCGATGTTCAGATGAGAACCTGCGGTGTTGACTTTGATGCTTGCGTTGTTCCAATCGGTTGCACTGCCGCCCGTCAAAGTCAAGACGGTGTCGCCGTTGCGGACATTGCCGGGCAAATAAAAGCCGATGTTGTCGAAGCCGCTTGCGTTTTTGGCGAAGATGTCTTTGGTATAGAAGTTAAGCGCATTGCCCGAACCGTAAGGCGCGTCACTGCCGCCGATGTCGCCCGCACGAAGCTGAGGTCGCCGCCGTAAATGTTAATCGTGTTGCCGCTGACTTCACCCGAGCCGACGTGACCGCCGAGAATTTCGCCGTTGATTGTGCCGCCGTAGATGTTGATCGTGTTGTTGTTCGCTTCGCCGTTGTACTTGACGTAGCCGCCGAGAAGTTGGTCGTTGACGGTACCGCCGTAAACTTCGACCAAATTGTTGTTGGCTTTGCCGTAACCACCGGTAGG
>CAMZDU010000063.1 GCA_947305445.1 uncultured Selenomonadales bacterium | reverse complement strand
CTCTTTGGCCATAAGCTGAGCCGCAACGCCGGCACTGCGAACGAGCTGTCCACCCTTGCCGATTTTAAGTTCGATATTGTGAATCATCGTGCCGACGGGAATATTTTTCAGCGGCAGAGCGTTGCCGGTCTTGATGTCGGCTTCGGAGCCGGACTCAACTTTGTCGCCGACCTTTAAACCGTTTGGCGCGAGGATGTAACGTTTCTCTCCGTCAACGTAATGGAGCAGGGCAATGCGCGCACTGCGGTTCGGATCGTATTCAATCGTGGCGACTTTGGCGGGAATGCCGTCTTTGTTGCGCTTGAAGTCGATGATACGATAGCGACGCTTGTGGCCGCCGCCTTGATGACGAACCGTCAATCGTCCCTGCTGATTACGGCCGCCGTGTTTTTTCAGCGGAGCGAGCAACGATTTTTCGGGCTTGTCAGTCGTAATTTCCTCGAACGTTGAAACTGTCATGTGACGGCGTCCGGGCGTGTACGGCTTGAAAGATTTAATACCCACTTACGTATAACCTCCTTTGTCGAAAAATTTTCAGGGCGCGAAGTATTCGATTGTCTGACCGGCTTCGAGCTTGACGATAGCTTTTTTATAGCTTGCCGTCTTGCCGACCGTGCGACCGCGACGTTTGGTCTTGCCCTTAACGTTCATGGTATTTACGTCCAAAACATTCACGTTGAAAATTTCTTTGACGGCCTGCGCAATTTGAATCTTGTTGGCGCATTTGTCGACGATGAAGACGAATTTGCCTTCCTGCATAAGTTCTGTCGAACGCTCGTTGATAAGCGGACGAATCAAAATGTCTCTGGCCTCCATCAGATGTACACCTCCTCGATTTTCGCAACCGCGTCTTTCGTGAGGAAGAGTTTATCGCTGTTGAGAATGTCGTAGACGTTGAGTTGAAGTGCCGCAATCGCCTTGGCATTGGGCAGATTGCGCGAGGAGCGCGTCACGTTGTCAATAAGTTCACCCGTTATAAACAACGACTTACAATCGTCGACGCCGAAATTTTTCTGCAACTCGACAAATTTTTTCGTCTTCGGTTCGTCAAAGTTAAGCTCATCTAGGACAATCAAATTGCCTTCGTTGACTTTGTCGGTGAGCACGCACTTGAGAGCAAGTCGACGCTGTTTGCGCGGCATGGTGAAGGAGTAATCGCGGGGGTGCGGGCCGAAAATCGTTCCGCCGCCGCGCCAAAGAGGACTTCTGCGCGAGCCTGCGCGGGCACGACCGGTGCCCTTCTGCCGCCAAGGTTTGCGTCCGCCGCCTCGAACATCGGCACGGGTTTTAGTAGAGTGCGTGCCGCGTCTCCACGACGCCATTTGCATGACAACCGCCTGATGAACGAGCCCTTCGTTGATTTTCACGCCGAAAATTTCTTCGCTGAGATCAAGGTCGCCGACTTTGTTGTTGGTCATATCGTAAACTGCTACAGTTGGCATCTCACAGCCTCCTTTCGATTATTTTTTGTGCTTGCGGGTAGGTTTGACGGTCTCGCGCACGATGACGAGACCTTTTTTGGGGCCGGGAATTGCGCCCTTGATGAGGAGCAAATTTTTGTCGGCGTCGACTTTAACGACCGTAAGCCTCTGAATCGTCGTGCGGGTGCCGCCCATGCGACCGGGCAGACGTTTGCCTTTAATGACGCGACCGCCGGGACCGGAGAGCATTGCACCTGTCGAACCGGGTTCGCGGTGAGATTTGGAACCGTGCCCCATGGGGCCGCGTGCGAAATTGTGACGTTTGATTGAGCCGGCGAAGCCTTTGCCCTTCGACGTGCCGATAACGTCAACGAGTTCACCTTCCGCGAAAATATCCACGCCGATAACGTCGCCGACCTTGTAATCGGATTCGGACGTAAGACGCAACTCGCGAATAAATTTTACAGGTTTAAGTTCAGCCTTCTTGAATTGACCGGCGTCGGGTTTGTTGACGCGTTCTTCTTTAACTTCGCCGAAGCCGAGCTGTACGCCGAAATAACCGTCAGTGTCAACAGTCTTGTTGCGAACGACGACGTTGTTGCCGGTTTCGACGACCGTAACGGGAATGACGCGGCCTTCCGCAGTGAAAATCTGCGTCATGCCGAGCTTGATGCCTAAAAGTGCTTTTGCCAATGTGTCCACCTCCTCAGACTTTGATCTCGATGTCAACACCGGCGGGCAAATCCAACCGCATGAGCGCGTCAACCGTCTTGTGCGTCGGCTGAAGAATGTCAATCAGTCGTTTATGCGTGCGCATTTCAAATTGTTCACGCGAGTCTTTGTTGACGTGCGGCGAACGCAAAATCGTATAGACGTTCTTTTCGGTCGGCAGGGGTATCGGGCCCGAAACTGCCGCGCCGGTTTTCTTGGCGGTCTCCACGATTTTGGCCGCGCTCTGATCCAACGACTTATGGTCGTAGGCTTTGAGGCGAATCCGAATTTTCTGTTGCTTTGCCAAAACAATTCCTCCTTAGTCGGGAGTCTGGCTCCCAACGTTGCTCCGCGGCAGTTCCCTCGACATGGCGGAAATTCCTTGCCGAGCCATCTTCCGTGTCAAAGCTTCAACTGTGTGTTGCAGAATAAAAATTATAGCAAGCGTTGCCGTTTGATTCAAGAAAAATTTTTACATACCCAGACGATTCATGCAGTAGCGCAAAATTTTTTCGGCATTGGTGCCGGGCAAGACTTCAGTCTCCGAATTGGGCGCGTTGTCCCAAATCGTGACGTAAACCCAATTTGCGAGGCGGCCACCGTTATTACTTATCTGCGTGAATTTCCATTCGACGCCGATGCAACTGCCGTCGTCCGCAACGAGCTTTGTCATGACGTTCGTCCAGCGGAATTTGTCGTTGGCGTCGCCCGCAATCGTCTCATCCATGATGTACCACTCGGTGCCGTTGCCGCCGGAAGAAATCCACACGTCCTGTGCGGCGGCCGACGTTGCGTCAAACGCGAGACAGGCGAGCGTCATCATCAGCGCGATAAAAATTTTTTTCATGCCGAAGCCCTCTGCATTGTCGCAATCAGTAACAGCGGCCGGCAATCAGTTCTTGGGCTGACTACCGACCGCCTAACCGATTTTTACAATTAGGAATTTGGAATTAGGAATGAAAAATAATTTCTAATTCCTAACACATAACTCTTAACTGATTTTTTTTACGCTTCGAGAATTTCGATAACACGACCCGAACCGACGGTGTGGCCGCCTTCGCGGATAGCGAAGAGCAAACCTTTTTCAATCGCAATCGGGGTGATAAGTTCGACCGTCATTTCGATGTGGTCACCAGGCATGCACATTTCGGCGGCGTTGCCGTTGGTGTCCTTCAGGTCGCTGACGACGCCCGTAACGTCGGTGGTGCGGAAGTAGAACTGCGGACGATAGTTTGCGAAGAACGGAGTATGACGGCCGCCCTCGTCCTTGGTCAGAACGTAAACTTGCGCTTTAAATTTCGTGTGCGGATGAATCGTGCCGGGCTTGGCAATAACCTGACCGCGCTCGATTTCTTTACGGTCGACGCCGCGCAGAAGAACACCGACGTTGTCGCCGGCAACCGCGCTGTCGAGGAGCTTGCGGAACATTTCAATGCCCGTGGCAACAGTCTTGCGGGGCTCGTCGCGCAAACCGACGATTTCGACGGGGTCGTTGAGTTTCAACTCGCCGCGCTCCACACGACCGGTGGCAACGGTGCCGCGGCCGGTAATCGTGAAGACGTCTTCGACCGGCATAAGGAACGGTTTGTCGGTGTCGCGTGCGGGAGTCGGAATATACTCGTCAACGGCGTCAAGCAGTTCCATAATTTTGGCTTTCTGCTCTTCGTTGCCTTCCAGCGCGAGCAGTGCCGAACCTGCGATAACGGGAATGTCGTCGCCGGGGAATTCGTACTTGCTCAGCAGTTCGCGGACTTCCATTTCGACGAGATCAAGCAGTTCTTCGTCGTCAACTTGGTCAACTTTGTTGAGGAAGACAACGATGGCCGGCACGCCGACCTGACGGGCAAGCAGGATATGCTCGCGGGTCTGGGGCATCGGGCCGTCGGAGGCGGCAACGACGAGAATCGCGCCGTCCATCTGCGCCGCACCGGTGATCATGTTTTTGATATAGTCGGCGTGGCCGGGGCAGTCGACGTGAGCATAGTGACGTTTTTCGGTCTCGTACTCGACGTGGGCGGTGTTAATCGTGATACCGCGCTCGCGCTCTTCCGGTGCCTTGTCAATGTTCTCGTAGGATTCGTATTTAGCGAAACCTTTTTCCGAGAGGATCTTGGTGATTGCAGCCGTCAAAGTCGTCTTGCCGTGGTCGATATGACCAATCGTACCGATATTTACGTGGGGTTTGCTGCGGTCAAACTTCTGCTTTGCCATTAAGTAAACACTCCTTTTTAATGAGCTTATAGCTGATAGCTGATAGCTTATAGTTTTTTTCTATAAGCTATTGGCTATCACCTATAAGCTGACAAACAATGCTTAATTGAAAAACTTCTTGAGCCGTCAATCAATCGGCTCGCCTTTGTATCTCGCAACAATGGTGTCCGAAATGTTTTTCGGAACTTCGTCGTAATAAGCGACTTCCATTGAGTAGGTGCCGCGCCCTTGAGTTTTGGAGCGCAGGTCGGTTGAGTAGCCGAACATCTCCGACAGCGGAACGAAAGCATGGATAATCTGCAAATTGTTGCGCGGTTCCATGCCGTCAATCTTGCCGCGCCGCGAATTCAAATCGCCGATAACGTCACCCATGTAATCTTCGGGAACGGTGACTTCGACTTTGACATACGGTTCGAGCAACACGGGATGAGCTTTTTCCGCCGCCGCTTTGAAGGCCAGAGAGCCGGCAATCTTGAAGGCCGCCTCGCTGGAGTCGACTTCGTGGAAACTGCCGTCGTAAACGGTAGCTTTCACGTCGACGAGCGGGAAACCGGCCAACACGCCGTTTTCCATTGCCTGCTTGACGCCCGCTTCGATAGGATTGATGTACTCTTTCGGAATGACGCCGCCGACAATTTTGTTCTCGAAGACGAATCCGCCGCCGGTCTCGTTCGGGGAAATTTCCAGCCAGCAATGACCGTATTGACCGTGGCCGCCGGTTTGACGGACGAATTTGCCTTCGGCCTTCTGCGTCTTGCGAATCGTCTCGCGGTAGGCGACCTGCGGTTCACCGACTTTGCAATCGACGTGAAATTCGTCAAGCATGCGGTCGACGATAATCTGCAGGTGAAGTTCGCCCATGCCGGAAATTATGACTTGACCGGTCTCGGCGTCGGTGCGGACTTTAAAAGTCGGATCTTCCTCGGCGAGTTTTTGGAGCGCGATGCCCATTTTATCCTGATCGTTTTTCGTGGCGGGTTCAACGGCCACGGATATAACCGGATCGGGAAATTGCATTGACTCCAAAATAATCGGGTGTTGCTCGTCGCAGAGCGTGTCGCCGGTCGTCGTGTCCTTCAAGCCGACAACCGCCGCGATGTCTCCGCTGTAGAGATAATCTATCTCCTTGCGATTGTTGGCGTGCATTTGCAGGATACGGCCGATACGTTCCTTGCGGCCTTTGGTCGAGTTGTAGACGTAAGAGCCGGATTTGAGGACGCCGCTGTACACTCTGACAAACGCGAGCCTGCCGACAAATTGATCCGTCATAATCTTGAAAGCGAGCGCGGCAAAAGGTTCGTCGTCGCTTGCGGGGCGGGAATCGTCGTTGCCGTCGGGGTTTTTGCCTTCAATCGGCGGAATATCAATCGGTGCGGGCATATAGTCGACAATGGCGTCGAGCAACGGTTGAACGCCGCGATTGCGATAAGACGTGCCACAGGTGACGGGCGTCATCTTGCATTCGATTGTTGCCTTGCGAATGACGGCTTTGATTTCGTCGACGGTAACTTCTTCACCGCCGAGATATTTTTCCATGAAGTCGTCGTCCAGCTCCGCACAGGATTCGAGAAGTTTGTCGCGGTAGTCTTCGGCGATGTCGAGCATGTTTTCGGGAATTTCGACTTCGTTGGCAACTTTGCCTAAGTCGTCTTCGTAAACGACGGCTTCCATTTTAACCAAGTCGATAACTCCACTGAAGGTGTCTTCCGCGCCGATTGGCAACTGAATGGCTACGGCGTTTGTATGAAGGCGGTCGCGCATCATCTGAATGACGTGATAAAAATCTGCGCCGGTTATGTCCATTTTGTTGACGTAAGCCATGCGCGGGACGCTGTAACGCTCCGCCTGCCGCCAAACGGTTTCCGTCTGCGGTTCGACGCCCCCGCGAGCAGTCAAAATCGCGAGTGCGCCGTCCAAAACTCTCAAAGAACGTTCAACCTCGACCGTGAAATCAACGTGGCCGGGCGTATCGATGATGTTGATTCGGTGCTCTTTCCAGTAACAGGTTGTTGCCGCGGAAGTGATTGTAATGCCGCGTTCCTGCTCCTGCTTCATCCAGTCCATAGTCGCCGCGCCTTCGTGGACTTCGCCGAGCTTGTGATTGACACCCGTATAAAACAGGATACGCTCGGTTGTGGTCGTCTTGCCGGCG
>CAMZDU010000062.1 GCA_947305445.1 uncultured Selenomonadales bacterium | reverse complement strand
GTTGCGCTGAACCCATTTATAAGCATCTTCGCGCAGTACGCCTTTGCCGACAATCTCCAACATGAGCCGCTGACTGTAAATCAAGCCGCCCGTGCGATTCATATTATGCAACATTGCGTCGGGGTAGACAAGCAATTTGTCGACAATATTTGTAATTTTGCGCGTGCAATAGTCGACGTTGATTGTACTGTCGGGCAAAATGACGCGTTCAACGGAACTGTGCGAGATGTCGCGCTCGTGCCAAAGGGTGATGTCTTCCATTGCGGCCAGAGCGTTGCCGCGGACGAGACGCGCCATACCCGCCACGCGCTCGCAATTAATCGGATTGCGTTTGTGCGGCATTGCCGACGAACCTTTTTGTCCGGGCGAAAAATATTCTTCGGCCTCGCGAATGTCGGTGCGTTGCAGATTGCGAATCTCGGTCGCGATTTTCTCCAGCGTGCTCGCCACGATTGCAAGGGTCGTCATGTATTGGGCGTGGCGGTCGCGCTGAATAACCTGCGTTGCCAGGCGGACGGGCGTCAAGTCGAGTTTACGGCAGACAAGCTCCTCAATGCGCGGATCAATGTTGGAGTAAGTGCCGACTGCTCCGCTGAGTTTGCCGACGCCGACAATTTTTTTTGCATGCTCGACGCGCTCAATGTCGCGCTCAACTTCCGCGCTCCAAAGCAAAAGCTTAAGTCCGAACGTCATCGGCTCGGCGTGGATGCCGTGCGTCCTGCCAATACAGGGCGTGTACTTAAATTCCACGGCGCGGCGGCGAAGAACTTCGCGGAATTTTTTCAAGTCGTCGAGAATAATTTCCGCCGAACGTTTCATCATCAGACAAATTGCGGTGTCCTTCACGTCGCTGGAAGTCAAGCCCTTGTGAATGTATTTGGAGTCCTCGCCGACGTATTCGCCGACGCAAGTCAAGAAGGCAATGATGTCGTGATGAGTGACGGATTCTATTTCGTGAATGCGCTCCAAGTTGAAATTTGCTTTGGCGCGAATATTTTTTGCGGCCTCGGCGGGAATTTCTCCAAGCTCGGCCATTGCATCGCAGGCGGCCAGTTCCACGTCAAGAATCGTCTGCCACTCGTTTTCAATCGACCAAAGCTTGCCCATTTCCGGCAGTGTGTAGCGTTTAATCATGAATAATTCTCCTTATAAATCAATGTAGTAATGCGTTGACAGCTCGACGAGTTCATCGGCAACGAGCGTGTGAAATGCCGCGAACGACAAATTTTCGCCCTGTGCGGAGAAAGTGTAATGACCGACAGCCCAGGCCGCTACGTGTTGCGTGTCGGAAATTTTGGCAATGTAAACGGTTATGCCGGTGGTGTTGTCAATGCGCCACTTCACGCCCGTGACGCCGCTGATGTCCTGCGGTTCCTCGCCGTCGGCGCGTTTATAAGTTCTGACCGCCAAAGAGACCGTCGGCTCCCATCTGCGCCCGTAACGAAGTTCGACGATTCCTTGTCCGGCGTAAATCTCGGTAATCTCGTAACCGGACTTGCGCGGCATGTAAAGCGGTACGAAATGCACCAAGTTGGCGACTTCAACGAAGTTGGCATAAATTTCTTTTTGGCTCGGCAAATTCAGAGGCCCTGTCGACAACAGCGAAGAAGTCGGCGGCGGAGAAGATTGCGTTGGCGGCGGAGAAGATTTTGTCGTCGTCGGCTTTTGCGGTTGATTGACGGGCGGGGATTCCGTTACGGGTTGAGTCGGCGGCGTCGAAGTTATCGGTTCCTGCGGAGTTTCGGGCGGTGTCGGCTCTGTTACGGATTGCGGTTCCGGCTCAATGATAACGGTATCTTGCTGGGGTTGAGGCTCGCGGCGGTTCTTGCTCTCTTTAAGCTTGCGTTCGTTGTCTTTTTCTTTTTCCTTCCGCATTTGCTTTAGTTTTTTCTTGCGCTCCTTGATTTCCTTGTCGGTCTCTTGCGCGGGTTTGATCGAAAGGCTGTCGGTTAGCGCGGGATTGATTTTGTCAAGTCGTTCGTCGTCGCGTTGCTGTTCGGCGGCAATCATGGCAAGATCTCTGTCTTCTTCGGCGGCGTGTACTACACACGGGAAGTGAATCGTCGCCAAGATCATCAGCGCGACGACCGGTTGTCTGAAATTCAAAAAAATTCCTCCCTTAGGGCAATGTGGAAGTAGGAACTTCGTCAATTAGGAATTATAGTTCGGATACGGTTGTTGACACCACAACTCAAAATTCCTAATTGAAACGGATTGCCGTCCGCGTCGCGCTTGTGTTAGTTAGGAGTAATTAGGGCACGACGGCAAATTTATTCACGGCGTCAAGCAACTTATCAGGATTTTTGATAGCCGATTGCGCGAAGTTTTTTTATTGCAGTGGGCAAACAGTTCATCACGTCGGTAGCAGTCAAACCCTCGGCAAAATCATCTGACGCCAATTTTCCTGCCGTGCCGTGGAGCCACACACCCGTCAGCGGCGCGAAAGGTGTCTGCTTCATCAAGCCGGCTATTGCGCCCGCCAACACGTCGCCGCAACCGCCGGAGGCCATTGCGTTCGTGCCGAGCGACGAGATAAAAATTTCCCCGTTCGGGTAGCCGACGACCGTTGCCTCGCACTTCGCCACAATGATTACGCGATACTCCTGCGCGGCGCGCCGAACTTCGTGAACGAGTGCTCCGCGCAATTTGTCGACGGGAATATTTAACAGCGCGGCCAGCTCGCCCAAATGCGGTGTGAGGATTGGAATTTGTTTGCAAGCTTTGAGTTCGTCGGCTTTGCCGTTGAACGGGTAAATTGCGTCGGCGTCGAGTACAAGCGGCTTGTCGACCGTCTCGACGATTTTTTTGACAAGCTCGGACGTTTCTTGCTCGCGACCGAGGCCGGGACCCAAAAGCAGTGCGTCGAATTTTTCCGCCAAGTCCAAAATTTTTTCAGCCGCCTTGTCGCCGCCGAGTATGCCCTGTTTAACTTCGTCGAGCGGAGCCGTCATCACTTCGGTGAGTTTGACTTCGTAAATCGAATTGAGACTTTCGGGCGTGGCCAAAGTAACAAGTCCCGCACCGACTTTCATCGCGCTCATTGCCGCCAAGGAAGCCGCACCCGTCATGCCGCGTGAGCCGGCGACGATTAAAATTTTTCCGCACGTGCCCTTATGTGAATCCTTCGGTCGAGCCGGCAGGAACGTCAACGCAAGCTCGTCGTCAACAAGTGTCTGATGAATTTCGTCACGCAAAAGATTTGCGGGCAGACCGATATCGTCGACCAAAAGTTTTCCGACGAACGACGCGCCGGGGCAAATGTAATGGCCGACCTTCGGCAGGCCGAGTGCGACCGTGCAAGTTGCATTCATGGCCGTTTCGCCGACCGCACCGGTATCCGCGTCCACGCCGGAAGGAACATCGATTGCCACGGTGATTTTTTTTGCGGCATTGACCAGGCGAATCAGTCGGAGCGCACCAGGACGAAGCTCGCCGCTGAAGCCCGTGCCCAACAATCCGTCAACAACGGCGTCGGAAAATCTCAGCGTGACTTGCAGTCGTTCCCAGGCTCTGTCGCTTTCGAGCTGTTGAAGTTCTATATTCATGCCGCGCAGAATTCTCATCTGCACGTTAAGCGAGGCCGTGCGGTGTTCTTTGTTGCCGAGCAAAAAAATTTTCACGCGTGCGCCGCCATTCGACAAATATCTTGCCGCAACCAATGCGTCGCCGCCGTTGTTGCCGCTACCCGCCAAAATGCAAATGCTTTTGTTTGCGACAGTGCCCAAAAGATTTTTAAGCGCACCGAAGACACGATGCCCCGCGCTCTCCATGAGTGATAGTTCGGGCAGACCGTAATCATCAATCGCGCTCCGATCTATGTCGTGCATCTGTTTAGCCAAGGCGATTTTCATACAAAATCCTCCAAAAAATTTTTTTGCATTATAACAGAGCACGTCAACTTTTACAAAAAAATTTCATGTGCGCCCAAAATTTCTCCGTCTTACGAGGAAAATTTTTTGCTGACGATTCAATCAGAGTTTTCGAGCCGCAACGACACGTTCAAGCTCCGACAAGTCACGGAGAATTTCAACGTCGCTGAAGCGTTCGTCATTGGCAAGCAAATTTTTTACGGCCGCCGATTGATTGATACCGACTTCGACGGCCAACAGTCCACCCGCGACCAAAAAGTTTGGCGCGTCGGAAATTATTCGTCGGTAGAAGTTCAAGCCGTCAATTCCGCCGTCAAGAGCAAGCCGCGGTTCGCAAGTGACTTCCGCCTGCAGTGTTGCAAGTTCGCTCGTCGGAATGTACGGCGGGTTTGAGACAATCGCGTCGAAAATTTTTCCTTCAAGCGGCGCGAACATGTCCCCGCAAAAAAATTCTGCTCTGTCGTCGACGTGAAACTTTGCCGCGTTGAATTCGGCTACCGCCAACGCTTGCTCCGAGATGTCGACTGCCGAAGCTCGCGCCGACTCAACGAACTTCAGAATCGACACGGCGATTGCTCCGCTACCCGTGCCCAAGTCCGCGAACGAAGTCGAGCCGCCGCGTCCGCGCAAAAATTCGCCGACGAACTCCGTCAAAATTTCCGTGTCGGGGCGCGGGATTAAGACGTGTTCGTTGACCGCGAATGACAACCCCATAAACTCGCGCACGCCCGTAAGATATGCCACGGGAATTTTTTTCAGCCGCCGAGCGATTAACTCGTCGAAGCGCAAAATTTTTTCGAGCGGCAAAATTTTTTTGGAGTCAACGTACAAAGTCAGTCGTCGCCAACCGAGCACGTGTGCCAATAAAATTTCTGCGTCAAACCGCGGCGAATCAACTCCGCCCGCAGTCAGTCGAGCCGTCGCCGACTTCAAGACCTCCGCTACAGTTTTCAACGTCACCACTTCCAATGAAAAGGAGCCGTCAACTAATCGACGGCTCCAAAATTTTTATCGAAGAAAATTTTCAGCGCGGTTTGGCGAAAATCATTCGTCCCGCCGAAGTCTGCAACGCGCTGGTAACTTCGACGGAAATTGTGCGGCTCAAGTAACGGTGACCGTTCTCGATAACAATCATCGTGCCGTCATCGAGATAGGCGACGCCTTGACCGGGTTCCTTGCCGTCCTTGACGACTTGCACGCGCATCGTCTCGCCGGGAATTACAACGGGTTTGACGGCGTTTGACAGCTCGTTGATGTTGAGAACTTCGACGCCGCGCAGTTGAGCGACTTTGTTAAGGTTAAAGTCGTTGGTGATAATTTTTCCGCCGAGTTTTTGCGCCAGCCTCACAAGTTTGGAGTCGACCTCTTGCACGTCGTCAAAATCAACGTTCATGACCTCGACTTCAAGGCCGGAATCTTCGCGAACTTTTTGCAGAATGTCCAAGCCGCGCCGCCCGCGAACTCTGCGCAAAGTGTCGGACGAGTCGGCAATATGCTGAAGTTCTTCGAGCACAAACACGGGGATTAACAGCGTGCCTTCCAGAAAACCAGTCTTGCAAATGTCGGCAATGCGCCCGTCGATAATTACGTTCGTGTCAAGTAATTTGTAATTTTTGTCTTTGTGCTCCTGCAGTTTGACAAGATTGACTTTGGCACGTCCGGCGGGCAGTTCGGAAATTTTTTCCGGTTCGCGAATTTCTTTGTGCGGCTTGTCAGAGTCACGAGTGCGCAAAATATCTTTTAGTACGTGCGGTATAAAATCGAAGCTGCCGGCAAGCTCCTTGCGCTTTTTAATCGTGATGCGAATTCCCAAATAACCGAGCACAATGCTAAATATTATCGGGATATAATAGCCAACGAGAGGTATGCGGGCGAAGGCGTCGCCCAATAAATTCGCGATAATAAGTCCGATTGCTAACCCGACCGCTCCGGCGATAACGTCGTTGATCGGCATTTTGCTGAGTTGTTTTTCGACGAACGAAGTAAATTTTCCGAGCTTGCCGATTAGATACGGCGACGCGAACCAGCCGCCGAGTCCGCCGACAATCGCGCCGACCAAGATACACACGAGACTTGCCAACGTCAGCTGAAAGATGCCCGTGTCCGTCTGAAAAAACTCCAGATTGATGAACGTGACCAAAAGCGGGCTGGCCAGCCGCAAGGCCGCGCCACCGACTATTGCACATGTCAACGTTATGAAAAATCTTATTACTTTATCAAGCATAAAATCACCTCCGCAACAAAGCCTAGCACACCTTCCTGAAATTTTAATGATTGATACGCTACGCTTCTATCAGAATACGGCATACAGCAAACGCAATCAGACAAGCAGCTTTATTTTCTTTACAGCCGACAAAAACGAACTCGTGTTTACAACATACGGCGATCAATTCAAGGCGAAAAAGAAAATTGTCAGCAACACGACTGTCTGCAGTGCCGGCGAAAATTTTTTCTTTACACTGCGGCAAAAATTCTCGCAACTAATCAATCTGTCGCAACGTGAATTAAAACGCATACGAAATCAGACATAGGATAAAAATATTGCTACAGTAATACTCAAGATTACTGTAGCAACATTAAGAACGTGTGTTCATATAAAGAAAGTAGTATAATGGGATTACTATGAGAAAAAAA
>CAMZDU010000061.1 GCA_947305445.1 uncultured Selenomonadales bacterium | reverse complement strand
GTCGGATCTCCACGGAAATGAAAATAACCATTGAGGACGGAGTCTTGACGGTGGTACGCCCCTCGGACAATTAAACTCACAGAAGTCTTCACGGACTTTCGAGCACGCGTATCAACAACATGGTCGTCGGCGTCACTCAAGGTTTCACGAAAAATCTTGAAATCGCCGGCGTCGGATACCGTGCGGCCAAGCAGGGCAAAAATTTGAATTTGTCGCTGGGCTACTCTCATCCGGTCATAATTGAGCCGCCCGCAGGTATCACGCTCGAAGCCCCTACCGCCACGACGATAACCGTCCACGGTATCGACAAGGAGCTTGTAGGCGCAGTCGCCGCCAATATTCGCGGTTGGCGCGAGCCTGAACCCTACAAAGGCAAAGGCATCAAATACGCCGGCGAACACATCCGCCGCAAGGAAGGCAAAGCCGGTGCTAAAGGTAAGAAGTAATTAGGAGTTTTGACTATGAACATCGACCACATTGCCATCTACGTCAACAACCTCGAAGTCGAAAAAAATTTTTTTGTCAAATATTTCGGCGCAATCCCCGGCGAAAAATATACCAATGCCCGCAAAGACTTCAGCAGTTACTTTCTCGAATTCGACAACGGTTCGCGTTTTGAAATTATGCGCCGCCAAAGTATGTTCGACCCGAAAAAAGGCAAGTATCGTTCCGGCTATCATCACGTTGCGCTTAATGTCGGCAACAAAAAAGCTGTCGACGATCTCACCCGTCGATTGGAAGACGACGGTATTTTCGTCGTAACCGCTCCGCGCCAAACTGGTGACGGTTATTATGCCAGTATCGTCGAAGACCCAGAAGGCAACGAGATTGAAATTCTGGCCGGCGACCACAGCTGATTTACAATTTGTTTTTGCATGAATGGAGGCAACATCATGAGAATCGACCACATTGCCATCTACGTCAACAATTTGGAAGCCGAAAAAGATTTCTTCGTCAAATATTTTGGTGCACAGGCCGGCTCCCGCTATAGCAACTTCCGTACCGATTCAACCAATTACTTCTTAAAGTTCGACGACGGTGCCAGAATTGAAATCATGCAACGCGAAGGAGCCACGCAAGGTAGCAAAGCACCCTTCCGCACCGGCTACAACCATATATCTATTTGCGTCGGCGACCGCAAAGACGTTGACGACCTCACTAAGAAAATGGAAAAAGACGGCATTCAAATTTTCAGCGGAGCACGCACTACCGGCGACGGTTATTATGCCAGCGTCGTAGTCGACCCCGAAGGCAACGGTATCGAACTTATGGCCGAGCATGACGACTTCCGCGATTAATTAGGAGGTATTTTTGTGCTTATCAAACCTGACAAAAATAAAACCCGCCAAAAGAGACACTTGCGCGTTCGCAATCACGTTGCGGGCACTGCCGAACGTCCGCGTTTGAACGTCTTCCGCTCTCTGGCTCATATCTATGCACAGGTTATCGACGACCAAAAGGGCATGACGCTCGCGGCGGCAAGCTCTCTCGACAAAGATTTTTCCGGTACCGGCGGTAACATTGCGGCGGCCAAAGCTGTCGGCGCGGCCATTGCAAAAAAGGCTCTCGCCAAAGGTATTACAGAAGTCGTATTCGACCGCGGCGGTTATATCTATCACGGTCGTGTTGCGGCTCTGGCCGAGGCTGCTCGCGAAGGCGGACTTAAATTTTAATTAGGAATGTAGAATTAGGAATGATCATTTTGCCTCTTTAATTCCTAATTCTCAATTCCTGATTGACAGAAGGAGGTTTTCTAATGCCCCGAAACGAAACTGAAACTCCCGAATTCGAGGAGAAGGTTGTTTTTATAAATCGTGTCGCTAAGGTCGTTAAAGGCGGCCGCAGATTTTCATTCAGCGCACTGGTCGTCGTCGGCAATCGCAACGGCAAAGTCGGCGTCGGTCTCGGCAAAGCTGCCGAAGTGCCCGAAGCCATTCGCAAAGGCGTCGACGATGCCAAAAAGAATTTGATCGAAGTCGCCCTTAAAGAACGTTCCATCCCGCACGGCGTGGTAGGCGTCTTCGGTGCTGGCAGAGTTATGTTGCGCCCTGCCTCAAAAGGTACCGGCGTTATCGCGGGCGGCCCGGCTCGTGCGGTGCTCGAATTGGCCGGCGTTCACGACATCTTGACTAAATCACTCGGTTCGTCCAACCCCAACAACATGGTGCGCGCCACGCTCGAAGGCTTGAAAATGCTTAAGCGTGCCGAAATCGTCGCACAACTGCGCGGCAAAACCGTTGCCGAGATTTTTAATTGAGGAGGCTTGACACGTGGCTAAATTGAAAATTACTTTGGTCAGAAGTCTCATCGGCCGTCCCCAAACCCAGCGCAAAACCGTTCGTTCGCTCGGTCTGCGCAAGCTCAATTCCTTTTCGATTCTGCCCGACTCGCCGACGATTCGCGGTCAAATCCACAAGGTTGAACATCTCGTGAAGGTCGAAGAAGTCGCCGACGACAGCGGCGCAGTCAAACTCGACAAGTAATCGGAAGGAGGCACAGCTGATGAATTTGCACGAACTCAAACCCGCAGAGGGTGCCCGCAAAGACAAAACTCGTCTCGGACGCGGCACAGGCTCTGGTTGCGGCAAAACGAGTGGTCGCGGCCACAAAGGCCAGAAGTCCCGCTCAGGCGGCGGCGTTCGTCCCGGCTTTGAAGGCGGCCAAATGCCCATTTATCGCCGTTTGCCCAAGCGCGGCTTTAAAAATATTTGGCGCAAAAATTATGCTGAAGTCAACGTCGCAACGCTCAACTGCTTCGACGACGACACCACCGTTGACGCGGTCGCACTCGTCGAAGCAGGTATCCTCAAAAACGTTCTCGACGGCGTCAAAATTCTCGGCGACGGCGAGCTGACAAAAAAATTGAAAGTCCAAGCGCAAGGCTTCACCAAGTCCGCAATCGCCAAAATCGAATCGGCGGGCGGCACTGCCGAGGTGATTTAACGTGCCGGCGGGTCTGACAAATATCTTCAAGATACCCGAACTGCGGCAACGAATTATCTTTACGCTGGTAATGTTCGCGGTGTTCCGGATGGGCACGCACATTCCCGTACCAGGCGTAGATCCGACGGCGATAGAGCAACTGTTCAACAATGGCAGTTTATTTGGACTGTTGGATTTGTTCTCGGGCGGCGCGTTCAGCAATTCGCAATGAGTATCACGCCCTACATCAACGCGGCGATTATCATGCAGCTGTTGACGGTGGTTGTGCCGACGCTTGAGCAATGGTCGAAGGAAGGCGCGGAAGGACACAAAAAAACTACTCGCGTCACTCGCAAGTTGACAGTGGTATTGGCTTTTGCGCAAGCCGTCGGCATGTCTATAGGCTTGAAAGCCGCCGTGCTCAATCCGAATCCCGTCAACATTCTAATTATCGCAATAACTCTGACCGCCGGTACAACGCTTCTTATGTGGATTGGCGAACAGATTACGGCTCAAGGGGTCGGCAATGGTATCTCGCTTATCATCTTTGCGGGTATCGTTGCCGCACTTCCCAAGAATATCGCGACTATCTTCCAATACGTCCAAGCGGGCACGATTAATTATTTCAGCGTAGTACTTTTCGCGGCGATAGCGTTGGCGATGATTGTCTTCGTTATCTATGTTGAGGCGGCTCAACGGCGAATTCCCATCACCTACGCCAAACGAGTTGTCGGAGCAAGGGCTTACGGCGGTCATCAATCCCACTTGCCGCTGAAGGTAAATCCCGCCGGCGTCATACCGATAATTTTCGCCTCAAGTGTGCTGATGTTTCCGATTACGGTTGTACAGTTTATAGACAATCCGACGATTCAGAAGCTTGCCGCTCATTTGCAATGGGGCACGCCGCTACAGACGTTGCTTTACGTCTTGTTGATAATTTTCTTCACGTATTTTTATACGGCGGTAACGGTTAAGATACCCGACATGGCCGACAACCTCAAAAAGTACGGCGCGTTTATACCGGGCATAAGACCCGGCAAACCGACGGCCGATTACGTCGATTTTGTGTTGACGCGGCTTGTGACGGCCGGTTCGTGCTATCTGGCGTTTATTGCGGTGTTACCGAATTTAATTGGCGGCGCAACCCACATTCAGGGCGTATACTTTGGCGGTACGGCACTTTTGATTGTTGTCAGCGTCGCATTGCACACAATGAAACAAATTGAAGCGATGGTCGTTATGCGCCACTACGAAGGCTTTATGCGCTGATGCGCGAGTGCTCGCGCTCACGCAATTAGGAATGTGGAATTAGGAATTAGGAATTAGGAATGATTCGGTTGCGCACGACGCTCAAAAAATTTCAAATTCCTAATTCCGAATTCCAAATTGATAAAAGGTGTTAGGAATGGAAAAAACAATCCGATAGCTGATAAAAGTATGTTGTTTGCTGTCAGGATTGTAAATTTGTACAAGTATCTCGTCAAAAATCGTTTGGAATATGTTATTTCGAAGCAGTTGTTGCTCAGCGGCACAAGTATCGGAGCGAACGTACGAGAAGAAGTTTACGCGCAGTCGCGGGCAGATTTTAATTCAAAAATGTATATCGCCTTAAAAGAAGCCGCCGCAAGCAAAAAGCATTTGCGACGACTGCAACGAGCTGATAAAAATTCTGGCTTCGATAACAAAAATCACTAAAAACAACAGAAAGGGTGATGCGGTATGCCAAACCAATTCCTAATTCCTAATTCCAAATTCCTAATTCTAATGGGTCCCCCCGGAGCGGGCAAAGGTACGCAGGCGGCTAAACTCGTAAAAAAATTTTCAATACCGCAAATCTCGACGGGCGATATGTTCCGAGCAGCGGTTAAAAGCGGCACGGAGTTGGGCAAACAAGCAAAAGCATGCATGGACGCCGGAAAACTCGTGCCTGACGAAGTGACAATCGGAATAGTTCGCGAGCGGCTGGCTGAGGACGATTGCAAGAACGGATTTATTCTTGACGGTTTTCCGCGCACAGTCGAGCAAGCCGACGCACTGAACAAAATTTTGGACGAGCAAGGCAAAAAATTAACCTGCGTGCTAAATATACACGTGCCGAGCGAAGAACTGATTGCCCGTGCAGTCGGAAGACGTATATGCAAAAAATGCGGCGCGACCTATCACGTGAAATTCCACCCGACCAAAGTCGCGGGCGTTTGCGACGAATGCGGCGGGGAACTTTATCAGCGCGCCGACGACAACGAAACCACAATGAAAAATCGTCTCGACGTTTACGAGGCGTCAACGCGCCCGCTTATCGATTATTACAAGCATGCGGGAATATACAGCGAAATAGACGGCCGCCAAGCCATAGCCAAAGTCACCGAAGCTCTCGAAAACGTTTTGACCTCGGTGAAAGAATAAACCGGAGGTTACAACCATGTCAAAGCAAGACGTTATCGAAGTCGAAGGCAAAGTCCTGGAGGCTCTGCCCAACGCCATGTTCCAAGTCGAATTGGAAAACGGCCACAAAGTTTTGGCGCACGTGTCAGGAAAAATCCGCATGAACTTTATACGAATTCTCCCCGGCGACAAAGTCACAATCGAACTTACGCCCTATGACTTGACTCGCGGCAGAATTACTTATCGTTTCAAATAATTTCGGAGGCTAAAATGTTCCCCGATATGATGGATAAAATTCCGCGTCGCGATTATGGTCTCGAAGGACTTACCGTTCGTGTTGATCACACGTCGACGAGCACGGTTCGTTAGTGCGGCAAAGGAAGTCGTCTTTCCCGAACACGCGCACGCCGCGTAGTGGACAATCGTTGTCAGCGGTGAATGCAAGTTCACCGCCAACGGCGAGACAAAAATTTTCAAGCAGGGCGAGACGTATTTTATCCCTGCGGGCATGGCGCATCAAATTACGCTTGGCGCAGATTATTCGGAAGTCGATTACGTTGACGACCCGAACGATTAAAAATTTTGTGGACAATAATCAACAAACGTGATACATTATCAAATCGTTTAGGAGGCGGGTCACCATGAAAGTCAGACCGTCAGTCAAAAAAATGTGCGACAAATGCAAAATCATCAAACGCAAAGGCCGCGTTATGGTTATTTGCGAAAATCCCAAGCACAAACAACGTCAAGGTTAAGGAGGTGAACAACTTATGGCACGTATAGCCGGTGTAGATTTGCCACGTGACAAGAGAATCGAATACGCTCTTACGTATATTTTCGGAATCGGGCTTCCCACGTCGCAGAAAATTCTTGCGATGACGGGCGTTAACCCCGACACCCGCACAAAAGATCTCACGGATGACGAGGTTGTCAAACTTCGTGATGCCATCGACCATAATTTCGTCGTGGAGGGCGACCTTCGCCGCGACATTCAGATGGACATCAAGCGACTCATTGATATTGGCTGTTATCGCGGACGCCGTCACCGTCTCGGTCTCCCTGTTCGTGGGCAAAACACCAAAAACAACACTCGCACTCGCAAAGGTCCCAAAAAGCTCGTTCAGGGCGGCAAAAAGAAAGACTGATTTCAATTAGGAATTTGGAATTAGGAATTTGGAATTAAAAATCTAGTCCCTAGTCCCAAGTCCCTAGTC
>CAMZDU010000060.1 GCA_947305445.1 uncultured Selenomonadales bacterium | reverse complement strand
AAGGTGAATCTCGACGGCAAAACTGTTTTGGGCGACAAAGCTTTTTGTTCGGCTCGTATTCGCGAGTTTATTCAAGAGCAAGGCGGCACAGTTTGTATTCCCGACAAAGCCCACTCGCGTACATTACATGAGTTTAATAGAGAACTCTACAAAGCACGCAACGTCGTTGAACGCTTTTTCTTGCGGATAAAGACTCGTCGCCATATCGCTACTCGTTATGATAAATTAGCTGTCTGCTTTTTCAATTTTGTTATTCTATCTGCTCTTTTGATTCAACTTTAGAGTTTACCAACACGCTCTAAATTTCATCTTGCTCGCTGCACTTTTGATTCAACTTTAGCGTTTACCAACACTCTCTAGATAAAAAGTCAAGATTGAATTACGTAAGGATAAGGAAGTCGATTTGCCTATACTTAAAAATTATCTTGAACATTCCGACGGCGATTTGTTGCCAATGCCGCTCGCTCCCCTGCCGGTTAAAATCTCTTTGACTGACTTGAGCGGTCTTGGTTCTTGGACGGCAGGAGTTTCATTACTTTTTTCAAAAATTGATTTCCGTGTTGTAAGGTAAATTTTAGTTGAAGTTTCTGCCCTGTTGAACTATAATAAATAAAAATTTATATTGGGGAGGGCGAATTGCAATGCTGAAACTCTATAGACAAATAAAGAATCGGCGCGAAGAATTAAACATGACGCAAGACGCACTCGCTAAAAGAGTAGGTTATAAGTCACGAACATCTATCCATAAAATTGTGAAGAAAATTTCACTCGTGAATAAACAAAAAAAGCCCTCCTGCGTGAGGGAATTTTTTTAGGCGGTGGAATTATGGCAAAACCTCTGCCGGCAAGCGCGGCAAAATTTATGGAAGAAACGCTTGTGATTTTTGATAAAACTCTGCAGACAAATTGGCAATACAGACAAATTATTTGCAAAGGATTGTATTAACCTTGAACTATTCGCCGCTTGTAGAGTCGGGAGATTCATGAGAAGTTTGACTTGCGTCCTTATTCTCAAAGGCGAGTCCAAGTCGCCCACACACGGTCGCCCCGAAGGGTCTCCGCTTGCTTTTTATTTTTTCTCACTACTTTTCAGAGACAAAGCGAGGGTTAGTGCTCCCTCAAAAACGATTCTGTTTCGTTTAACAAAGTCAAATAGCGATTCATATTATTCTCGCCTATTTAGGATAAATTTTCCATGGGAGGTAATTACTTGCAAACTAAGGACAAAATCGCGGCTCTCGTTCGTGCGGCGGCAATCTCCGCAATGAACGACGGCGCATTAAAATTCTTCGACGAATTGCCTGAGGTTGCGTTGGAGGTTCCGCCGAAAAAAGAGTTCGGCGACTTCGCGACGAATTTTGCCATGCAGACCGCGAAAATTTTTAGAACTTCGCCGCGCAAAATTGCCGAGGAGATTAAATCGCGCATCAGCTCCGACATGTTCGAGCGCATTGAAATTGCCGGCGCGGGCTTCATGAATTTTTATCTGCGCAACGATGTTATTTATCGTGAGTTGAAAGAAATTTACGACGCGGGAAAAAATTTCGGTCACCTGCCGAACAAGAACAACGTCACCGTTCAGATTGAGTACGTCAGCGCGAATCCGACGGGGTTGTTGCACGTCGGTCACGGACGCGGCGCGGCGGCCGGCTCCGCTCTTATCAATATCTTGCGTGCGGCGGGCTACAACGTCGAGAGTGAATATTACATAAACGACGCCGGCAATCAGATGGACAAGCTCGCCGTCAGCGTCAACGCCCGCTATCTGGAGCTACTCGGACAAAGCGTCGACTTCCCCGAAGACGGCTATCGCGGCCCGGACATTATCGACACGACGCGGCGTATCATTGCCCGCCATGGCGACAGGTTCCTTGCTTTGCCCGAAGACGAACGCCTAAAAGAATTGGGCGAGCTGGCTTACGACGATAAGCTTTGCGAACTGCAAGACGACTTGATAAATTTCCGCGTGTCGTTTGATTTTTGGTTCAGCGAGCGGACGCTTCACCCCGACAAAATTAACGCGGCGATTGACAAGCTCAAAGCCGACGGACACATTTACGAGCAAGACGGCGCACTGTGGCTGGCCAGTTCAAAATTTGGCGACGACAAAGACCGCGTGGTCGTTCGCGAGAACGGCGAGCCGACTTATCTTGCCGCAGACATTGCCTATCACAAAAACAAATTCGACCGCGGCTTCGGCGAGCTGATAAATCTTTGGGGCGCAGATCATCACGGCTACGTTGCTCGCGTCAAGGCGGCAATGCGCATGCTCGGCTACGACGCCGACAAACTGAAAATTATTTTCCTGCAAATGGTGTCGCTCTTCCGCGGCGGCGAGGCCGTCAAAATGTCCAAGCGTGCGGGCACGGCCATTCCCCTGCGCGAACTTATGGACGAGGTTGGCACGGACGCGGCGCGTTACTTTTTCTTGATGCGCTCGACGGACAGTCAGCTTGACTTCGATTTGGATTTAGCCAAGTCGCAGAGCGCGGACAATCCCGTCTACTACATACAGTACGCGCACGCGAGAATCTGTTCAATCTTTCGTCAGGCGAAGGAGGCGAACTTGACGCTTGACGGTGAGCCGAACTTCGCGCTGATGAATTCGTCGTCGGAACTTGATCTCATCAACAAAATTTTCGAGTACCCCGACGAGATTGAAAAGTCTGCCGCCGAGTACGCGCCTCAACGCATTGCCCGCTACGTTTACGATTTGGCGTCGACGTTCAGCTCGTTTTATCGCGACTGCAGGATTTTGGGCGTGGAAGAGGATTTAGCCAAAGCTCGGCTTGCTCTGCTCAAAGTCACGCGCCACACGATTGAACACGCGCTAAGCTTGCTCGGAGTCTCGGCTCCGGAAAGGATGTAAAATTCAATCAGCTTGTCGACGTGCGCGAGGCTCCTGCCAACTTCAACAAAGAGGCCAGCGAGCATTTGATTGATTACAATCCGCAATACCTTTATGCGCTGAATATAGGTTACAACGCCGAGTGCACGCCCGACAAAGGTTCCGCGCTGTATCTGCGCTGTTTTGAGCCTGCTAAACCTTACACGGGTGGCTCCGTCATGATTCCCTAAGACAAAATGTTGTTCGTCATGCAACACGTGCACTCCGGTTGCGTTTGCATTATCGGTTCGCTCAACAACTTAGGCGGCACGATTTAAAAATTTATAGGGGATACGCTTCATGAGAAAAAATTTTTTGACGTTGGTGGTGATGATTATGTTCGCCTGTCAAAGCGCATCTGCCGAGCCGTCGCCACAGTGGGTTAAAAATTTATCCGCCGCGCAAAATTCCGAGCAGATGGTTGTCGTCGCCGCCATTCAATGGACGACCGCTTGGATCTCCATGCACGAGCGAAACTCCGACGGCGAATGGCAACAGATTATGACGACGCCGGGCTTTATCGGCGTGAACGGCCTGGGCAAAGTCCGCGAAGGCGACCACAAAACTCCGGTCGGCACATTCCATTTTAATTACGCATTCGGCATCGCCCCCGACCCCGGTTGCGCGATACCCTACGTGCAAATTAATCGCAACCATTATTGGTCGAGCGATTGGAATTACAAATACAATCAGTTCGTCGACGTGCGCAAGGCTCCCACCAACTTCAACAGAGCCAACAGCGAGCATTTGATTGACTACAATCCGCATTACGTTTACTGCTTGAACATGGGCTACAACGCCGAGTGCACGCCCGGTAAAGGTGCCGCGCTGTTTATGCACTGCTTCGGCTCCGTTAAGCCGTGGACGGCCGGTTGCGTCGCGTTGCCCGAAGAGAAAATGCTTTTCGTCATGCAACACGTCAAACCCGGTTGCGCGTGCGTCATCGATTCATTACAAAATTTAGGAGGTTCGCTTTGAAAAATTTTTACGAGCATTTGAGAGGAGAAAATTATCAATGGATCATCAATATAGCGATTTAATGGAACAAAAAATGGTCGAACCATCAATAGATCGTTCAACAGACGCAATGCCGGAACAAGACAATATTGCAGATGACAAAAGCAATAGCTTGGACGATTATCATGCTCAAAACAAAACTGATACGCCCGCAAACAAACCTTCTGTGGATACGGATGAGCCGCTTGTGGAAATGAGCGAAGTCGACATTGCTTATCAAATTCTCGCCAAGTCGGGCAAGGACAATCCTATGTACTTCAAGCCGCTGATTCTAGAAGTCCTCGCCAAAAAAAATAAAGCCGTGCATAACGAGGCCTCGGCCATCTCCGAAATCTACACCATGATTAACATGGACAGTCGTTTTCAGCATGTCGGCGACGGCAAATGGGGTTTGTCCGACTGGTATCCGCCCGAAACCAAACGTTCGCGCTCTTCAACCAAAACCGCAAAATCTGCTTCGTAAAATTTTTGGCTGTCAGTTTACGCTCTAAGCTGAAAGCTTATCTTCGGAGGACAGAACATGGCTAAATATATTTTCGTAACCGGCGGAGTAGTTTCGTCACTCGGCAAAGGAATTACTGCGGCATCGCTCGGCAGACTTCTCAAAAGCCGCGGACTGAAAGTTACGATTCAAAAGTTTGACCCGTATATCAATATCGACCCCGGCACAATGAGCCCTTATCAGCACGGCGAAGTTTTCGTGACCGACGACGGCGCGGAAACTGATTTAGATTTGGGACACTACGAACGATTCATTGACATAAATCTCAGCAAGCACTCCAACAGCACCACGGGTAAAGTTTATTGGTCTGTTTTGTCCAAGGAGCGCAAAGGCGAATATCTCGGCTCGACGGTGCAAGTTATCCCGCACGTCACCAACGAAATTAAAGCCCGCGTTTATGCCGTGGCGGAAGCTGACGCGGCTGATGTTGTCATCACGGAAGTCGGCGGCACTGTCGGCGACATTGAAAGTTTGCCGTTTCTGGAGGCCATTCGCCAAGTCAAAAAGGAAGTCGGCAAAAACGACGCGCTTTACATTCACGTGACGCTGTTGCCCTATATCGGCGCGGCCGGCGAACTCAAAACCAAGCCCACTCAACACAGCGTCAAAGAACTTCGCGCAATCGGAATTCAGCCGGACATTTTGGTTTGCAGAACGGACTATCCGATTACCCGCGAACTCAAGCGCAAAATCGCGCTCTTCTGCGACGTGGACGAAAATGCCGTCATCGAAAATCGGACGGCCTCGACGATTTACGAAGTGCCGCTTATCATGGAAAACGAAGGCCTGGACAAAATCGCGCTCGAAAAACTCAACCTGCCGCAAGCTCCGCCCAAGCTCGACGAGTGGCGACGCATGGTTTACACAATTCAACACCCCGAACGCTCCGTCAAGATTGCGCTCGTCGGTAAATACGTCGAGTTGCCTGACGCTTACATCTCCGTTGTTGAAGCTCTGCATCACGCGGGGATTGAACACTCTGCCAAAGTCAAAATAAATTTTGTCAACGCCGAGAATATTGAATGCCCCGACGTCGACATGGAAGAAATTTTCAGCGGCTGTCGCGGAATTTTGGTGCCGGGCGGTTTCGGCGACCGCGGCATCGAAGGCAAGATTAAGGCGATTAATTTTGCTCGCGTGAATAAAATTCCGTTCCTCGGACTGTGCTTGGGCATGCAGTGCGCCGCGATTGAATTTGCCAGAAATGTTTGCGGCTTCGCCGACGCCAATTCCACCGAATTTAATCCCGACACCGAGCACCCCGTCATTGCGCTGATGGATTCGCAACTCACCGTCACCGAAAAGGGCGGGACAATGCGGCTCGGTGCGTACCCGTGCAAAGTTTTGCCGAATACTCACACGGCCAAAGCTTACGACGTTGACAATATAAGTGAGCGTCATCGTCACCGTTTTGAATTTAACAACAAGTTCCGCGAAATTTTCCGCGAGCACGGCATGATAATTGCGGGCGTTCTCCCCGACGACAGCCTCGTCGAAATTATCGAGCTGGAAAAAAATTTGCACCCGTGGTTCGTCGGCTGTCAGTTTCATCCGGAGTTGAAGTCGCGTCCGAATCACCCGCACCCGCTTTTCCGCGAATTCGTTGCCGCCGCGCTCAAACTAAAATATCAGTGAGCATCGTCACAAAAAAATTATCCTCCGCAGTCAGTTGACCGCAGAGGATTTTTTTGTTGCCGAAAAAATTTCTTGCGGCATTGACGGTTAAGATGTTTTGCAGTAAATTTCTTACATAAAGTTCATCAACAACGAAGAGGTAATCTGTCATGAAGAAAATTTTTTTTGCAGTGCTGATGGCTATGCTGTTGACGATTGGTTCTGTCGCCGCCGCTCAACCGAATTACAATTTTGTGCGCGTGTCTGATTTGGGAGCGCAAGCTTTCGTCGACCGCATGGGCAACAGCAGAACTTATCAAAATTTGTTGCAGAACGGCACGCTTGTCGCCTTCACCGCGCCCGAACGTCATGCCGATTTGGACGACCCGCAAAATTTTCCAGGCTTGAGCGTTTACAGATCGCTTTTCGGGATTAAAGGTGCTCACGCGCCGAACGGCCAACTTCGCTTTTACGTCGACCCGCAAGGTTACGTCTTCGTCGTGCAACTCATCAACGACAACGCCC
>CAMZDU010000059.1 GCA_947305445.1 uncultured Selenomonadales bacterium | reverse complement strand
TAAGTTCAACGGCTTCGGAAAAAATTTTAACTGCGCCGACGTAATCTCGCCGATTGTAAATTTGCCAGCCCTCGGAAACTTTTTGATTGGACAGAAAGATTTTGTCTTCGGCGGCGAACTGTTTCGTAATTTGTTCGCTATTCTGTTGCGTAGTCATGTTGGCAAGTTGTTGTTTAAGCTCGGCAATTTGTCTGTCTTGTTCGGCAATGGCGCGGCGCAGTTCCTCGTTTTGGCGGACAAGTTCATCTATTTCGCTCTTGCTCTTTTGCAACCAACTTAACACGTCGTCGCTGTTAATGTTCGCCTTGACGGTCGCACGAATCAGCGTCGTATTGTTGTCGAAGTTTTCGCGATGATACTGCACGTCGACGACTTTCAAGTTGCCGCTCGTCATGGTGATGATAACGTCTTCGACCAGCTCGAAATTTTTGGCCTTCGAAAAACTTTAGACGTAGACGCCAGCCTGCTCGCAGGCGTGTTGTTCGGCACGTTGCTTGGCTCGCTGTTGAGCGACGTTTGGCGTCTCGAAGTCGCTCATGTAATATTCGCCGACGCCCGTGTAATTTCTGACTTCAGCGTGAACGACGGACGCTGTTAACAAACCCGCGACTATCAGCAGTTCCGCGAGCAGTTTTTTCATGTCGTCACCCCCGAAAATTTTTGCGCATATCTTAACACAATCGCCAAAGTGCGGCAATGAAAAAAATTTGTGAATGGGAGAAACTGTTTACTGCCGGATAACAATTCTTAGTCAATCGTAATGCAATCCTAATCTTGTGTAATTGATTCTGCCGGCTGAATGTGATATAAATTTTTGTGGCGAGGTGATTTGCATGAAGAAAGACGACGTTAAAATTGCTTGCGAAAATCGCAAGGCGCGTCACGATTATTTTATTCACGAAACGTATGAAGCCGGAATCGAACTGCGCGGCACCGAAGTCAAAAGTTTGCGGGCGGGCAAGGCGAATTTGCGAGACAGCTACGCCGAAGTCCGCGACGGCGAAATTTTTATTGAGCACCTGCACATCAGTCCGTACGAACAGGGAAATATTTTTAATCACGAGCCGATTCGTCGACGCCGACTGCTTTTGCACAAGCGCGAGATTCTCAAACTCTTCGGCAAGACCCGCGAAAAAGGTTTCACGCTCGTGCCGCTGAAGATTTATTTTAAAAAGGGACGCGCCAAATTGGAATTGGCTTTGGCGAGCGGCAAACACAACTACGACAAACGCGCCGCCCTCCACGAAAAATCTGCCATGCGTGACGTTGAACGCGCATTAAAGGAGAGATCGAGATGATTAGAAAAATTTTTGCCGCAGTGATTTTGGCAGTGCTGATTGCTTTCGCGCCCAATGCTTACGCTTACGACTTCACCTATCAAGCACACGTCCAAGATTACGGCTGGATGCCGCCTGTCGGCAACGGCGGAGTTGTCGGCACGACCGGACAGGGCAAGCGACTTGAAGCTCTGGTCATAAATTTCAGTGGGGACATTCGCTACAGTGCCCACGTTCAGGATATAGGTTGGCAAAGTTGGGTTTACTCCGGCGAAGTGGCCGGCACCGTCGGTCGAGGCCTGAGCATTGAGGCAATCCGCATTGAACTTGGCGGCCGTTCGGCGCAACACTACGACATTTATTATCGTGCTCACGTGCAAAACGGCGGCTGGCTCGGTTGGGCCAAAAACGGTGAACCCGCCGGCACCGAGGGCGCGGGCTTGCGCATGGAAGCTCTGGAAATCAGAATCGTCGAAAAGGGCAGTCACTTCCGCCGCAACCGCGACCGCAACGAGAGACCCTTTTATCGCAAAACCGCACACATTCCCATGACTTAATAATTAATTATGCTGTTGTCGTTGACAACCGATTTCTGCGAATGAGGAATTAGGAATTGTTTGAGTTGGGGTGTTATCGCCCTCCAAATCCTCATTCCTCATTATTAATTGACTTTCCGGGGGATTTCTGTGGACACATTGGAAAAATATTCGGCGGCTCTGCGGCTGCTCAAGGCTCGAAATTTCGACGAATCGTTGACGATTCTTGACGACGTGAAAGCCGCCGTTTCGCATTGGAAAAAATCATTTCTGCTGGAAGCATACATTCACCGCGAACAGAAAAATTACTTCAAAGAATTTCAACTGCTGACGGAATTGTTGCCGCGTTTCGACACGAAAAATCCCTATGAAAAAATTTTGGCGGCGGACGCGCTTAGTCTGTTCGGCTCGGTCAATCGCCAGCTGGGCAATATTGAGCAGTCCGTCGAAAGTTTTCGGCTGTCGGCTGCGTTGGAAGACGGCGGCGCAAAATCTTGCGTGGAAATCAGCAACGCACTGTTCGCGGCCAACAGCTCCGAAAATTTTTCTGCAGAAGACTTTCGTGCGCTCTATGCCGATTACAAAAAATATACGGCGGACATCGTGCCCTATCCTAAAAAATTTTACAACCATCGTAAAATTCGGGTAGGGTTTTTGTCCGCAGATTTTCAATGGCACGTCGTTATGTCCTGGAGCTGGGCATTGCTCACCGAGCTTGACAAAAATTTTTTCGAGATTTACTGCTACTCAAGCGTCATAAATCCGGACAGCGTCACCGAACATTTTCGGACGAGTGTTGACGGTTGGCGCGACATCGCAAACTTGACGGACGAGCAAGCGGCCAAACTTATCCGCGACGACGAAATTGATATACTCTTCGACTTGGGCGGACACACCTCCGGCAATCGACTTCGTGTCGCGGCGTATCGTCCCGCCTCCGTGCAAGTCAGCGGCATCGGCTACATGAACAGCACCGGCCTTGACGCAATAGATTATTTTTTGTCGGACGTTCATTGCGCGGGCAACGCCGCCGCCATGCGCGAGTACTTCACGGAAAAAATTATTCTCCTGCCGCAAAGTCACATCTGCTACAACACGTCGCTTAAAGTCGAGCCGGCCGCCGCTCCGCCGTGCACAACTAAAGGCTTCGTGACGTTCGGAAGTTTTAACAACTTCAGCAAGGTGACCGACTCGATTTTGCTGGCGTGGAAAAAAATTTTGGACGGCGTGCCCGCAAGTCGCCTGCTCCTCAAGCACAAAATTTTCGACGCGGACGACGGACGACATTTTGTCGGCGAGCGGCTGAAAGTTTTAGGCCTCGACTTGTCGCGGGTGGAGATGCGCGGCTACACTGCCAACCATTCAGTCGAATATAACGACGTTGACATTGCGCTTGACACGTTCCCTTATGTCGGCGGAGTGACGACTTGCGAGGCCTTGTATATGGGCGTGCCCGTCGTCAGTCTTTTCGGTGCAAGACACGGCACGCGTTTCGGCTTGAGCATTTTGAAAAACGTCGGGCTTGACGAGTTGGCGGTTGATTCTTACGACGAATATATTCGACTAGCAATCGCACTTGCGGGAAATCGCGAGCTGTTGACGACACTGCGACAAAATCTTCGCACCATGATGAAAAATTCTCCGCTGATGAACACGACCGATTATGCCCGCACCGTCGGCGAAGCTTTACGCGCCATACTCGACATTGAGCGACAACAATTTCTGATTTCCGCTCGAAAAGCTGACAAAGAAGAAAGGATGACTTATTCTGGGTAGCATATTTGAAGCTCTCGAATCTTCCCGACGAGGAATTCAAACGCATACGGCGCGTCAAAGATTTTTATCCTGCACGGCGAGCCGCCAACTGAATACCGTCGCCGCACGTCACGAAAAATTTTCCGCCGATATTGCATCGGGGGATTTTTTTTGTGCGCCGCCTGTTGTATAATTTTCAAAAATTCGGAGGTGAGTGAAATTCATGGCGAAGAAAATTTTTTTTGTCTGTCTGATGCTGTTGCTCGGCGTGATGAACGCGGCGTCCGCCAAAGACGCCGGATTGCCGGAAGACGAGCGCATTAACATCGCAGTCGAAATTACCAACAGCTCGCGTTACAAAGAGTTGCCGACGCCGCAACTGCTCGAACTTTTCTTGAATGACAAACTTGTCGAAAAAAATTTGCTTAACATCGTCGGCACGAAAATGGTCGGCGAGACCGACAACGCTTTCGATAATGGGCTGATTCTTGACGAAGACAGACCCGTCGACGCGCCGCCGCCCGAACAAAATATCGGCGAGTTGCTGATTTTCGACGCGGTGGAGTTGCCGCGAACTACAACTTTGCCGAAAGACTTCGACGCGGACGTTTACAAAGCTCAAGGCGCGAAATACATTGTCCGTTGCGAAGTGCTCGCGCTCGGCACGACGAAGGTTACTGACGAAAAACTCGGCACGTTGAGCGGCATTATCGGCGGCGGACTTTCTTTCGCCGGTAGCGGTTCCAACGACCGTGAAAAAACTTTGCGGCGAGTCGGCACGGGCATAGGTCTGATCGGCTTTTCGAAGATGCTTGACGTGACGAAACGCACCGCGCTAAACACCGTCGTCACCATGCAATTTATCAGCGCGGAGACCGGCGAAATTATTTGGCAAGAAAATTTTGTCGGGCAAGCGATTAAACATCATCACCCGCGTAAAGGTTACGACAATGTCTGGACGCAAGCTTATACGGAGTCGATTGAAGACTCCGCCAAACTCATTGCCAAGCGCGTGAACAAATACGTTGACCGCGTCGTTATTAAGGGCAAATCCGACAAAAACTTCCTGCCGAAAAAACTTTCGCTCGGCGGCAGTAAACTTTTCTGAACACGGAGGTACTCATGGAAAACTTTTACAGCTCGGAACTCAACGTGCAGATACTGATTGCGCTGATGAAAGCTCACGGCGTGCGCAAAGTCATAATCAGCCCCGGCACAACTAATATTGCTTTTGGCGCAAGTGTCAGACAAGATCCCTACTTCGAGCTTTTTTCGTCAGTCGACGAGAGGTCTGCGGCTTATATGGCGTGCGGCATGGCGGCGGAAAGCGGTGAACCTGTCGCATTGAGCTGCACGGGCGCAACCGCCTCCAGAAATTATTTGCCCGGCTTGACCGAAGCTTTTTATCGCAAATTGCCCGTGTTGGCAATCACGTCGTCGCAGAGATTCACTCGCGTCGGCAGACTGGAGCCGCAAATTATCGACCGCTCATCACCGCCCGTTGACGTTGCTCGCATGAGTTTAACTCTGCCGCTTATCCGTGACGGTGAGGAAGCTCAAGCTTACATCGTTAAAGTTAACGCCGCACTTTTGGAATTGAAACGCGGCGGCGGCGGTTCCGTACATATAAATTTGGAGACGGGTTACGCCAAAGATTTCAGCGTCAAAAATTTGCCGAATGTCAGAGTTATTCGGCGGTACTTTGCCGCAGACACCTTTCCGCAAATTCCCGCCGGTGCACGCGTCGCAATAACCGTCGGCTCGCACAGACCCTTTACGCGGGAATTGCAAGAGTTGCTCGACAAATTTTGTGCCGCTTACGACGCCGCGGTTTTCGTCGACCAAAGTAGCGGTTACAAAGGCGCGTACCGTGTTCTGCCGACGATTATCGCCTGTCAAAAGGACGGCACCGCTGTCGATAATCTTCTGCGCCCTGAACTGCTGATTCACATCGGCGAACATTCGGGCGATTATTACATGCTCGGCAAGTTGAAGAGCGGCAAAGGTCAAGTCTGGCGTGTCAGTCCCGACGGCGAGTTGCGCGACACTTTCGGGCGATTGACAAACGTTTTCGAGATGACAGAGTCGGAATTTTTTTCGCGCTATGTAAAAGACTTGCCGCAAGCCGCGCCGCGCAACGGGTACGTCAACGCCCTGCGCAAGGAGATCGAAAAAATTTATAGACTGATTCCCGACTTGCCGTTCTCAAACATTTGGCTGGCCGCGACGACTGCACACAGATTGCCCGAAGGTTGCGCCGTTCATCTGGGCGTCAGCAATACCATGCGCTCGTGGACATTCTTCAACTTCCCGCCGTCGGTGATGAGCAATGCAAATCTCGGTTGCCGCGGAATTGACGGAGCACTTTCGTCTGTGCTGGGCATGTCGCTTGCCGACAAAAGTCGAATTCATTTTTGTATGCTCGGCGACTTAACATTTTTTTACGACCTCAACGCGCTGGGCAATCGTTACGTCGGCAACAACTTGCGCATTTTGCTTGTCAACAACGGACGCGGTACAGAGTTTAGAATGTATAACCATTACGCCGCCCGCTTCGGTGACGACGCCGACCCGTTCATTGCCGCCGCCGGTCACTTCGGCAATCAATCGCCCGATTTGGTCAGGCACTACGCGCAGGATTTGGGATTCGAGTATCTGTCCGCGTCGACCAAGCAGGAGTATTTGCAGAACGTGGAGCATTTCGTTTCGCCGGAAAAATTTTCCAAGCCGATTCTGTTTGAAGTCTTCACCAATCACCGCGACGAAAACGACGCGCTTTACACTATGATGCATCTGGTCAAAAATACTCAGCCGACCCAGCCGCAGAAGGAAATTCATTTCCCGAAGCCGCCGTTTTTCTGCGGCGAACCTGCTTTTGCCGGCGAAGTGCTCAACATTTTCGGTCAGTACGAAGTTTGGAACGAGCCAAAAAAATTTCACTCCGACCCGAAAAAAATTATCGTCTACTTCGGCGAATCATATCCGCGCATAAAATCGCTGTTCGAGATGCAC
>CAMZDU010000058.1 GCA_947305445.1 uncultured Selenomonadales bacterium | reverse complement strand
CGTGACTGGAGTTCAGACGTGTGCTCTTCCGATCTGGCGCAGACAGTGCCGTCGAGCGTTTCGAGATTGCCCGCAACCTTAAAGAAGTTCGCATGCAGGTCAATCGCATTGTCAATCTGGAAACGGCGGCTTTAAATAAATCTGTCGACGCCGCAAAACGTCAGCTTGCCGACATAAAAATTTTGCTCGATAAAAAAATTCCCGTCAACAAACGACTGCGGGAGGCAATGACTTTGCGTCTGGAAAATCCTTCGTGCACCATGCGCGAACTTGCCGAAAAAATTTCAATCAGCAAGCCCGGTCTGCTCTATCGATTCAAAATGATTCACCGTTTGGCAAACAAGACGCGACGATTGTCGGCTCGCGGCTGAGAATTTATCAAATCCGACTACGCAGTAAAAATTTTTACAGAAAGGAAGTGAACGGCACAACGTTTCTGCAATTTGGAATGAGGAATTTTTTGAGTTGTATTGTCGTCAACCGAATCCTAATTCCACATTGAAGAAATGCGGTGCTATTTTATATGAATTTGAAAATCGGCGCGGAGCTGAACGGCTTCCGCTTGAAAAATTTTTCCGCAGTCGACGAAATCGGTGCGAAAACTTACGAGTTCGAGCACATAAAAACCGGCGCGAAACTTCTTTACGTCGCAACCGACGACGACAACAAAGTCTTTTACATCGGCTTCCGCACGCCGCCCAAAGACGACACCGGCGTCGCGCACATCGTGGAGCACTCGGTGCTCTGCGGTTCAAAAAAATATCCGCTCAAGGAGCCGTTCGTCGAGTTGGTCAAAGGTTCGCTCAATACTTTCCTCAACGCAATGACATATCCCGACAAGACAGTTTATCCCGTCGCCAGCCGTAACGCCAAAGATTTTCGCAACCTGCAGGACGTGTACCTCGACGCTGTATTTCGGCCGGCAATGCTCACCACGCCGGAAATTTTGATGCAGGAAGGTTGGCACTACGAAATTACAAACGCGGACGCTCCGTTGACTTACAGCGGCGTAGTTTACAACGAGATGAAAGGCGCACTCTCGTCGCCCGATGACATTTTGAGCAGCAAGCTTTTGCAGGCGACCTTCCCGCAGAATTGTTACGGCTATCAGTCCGGCGGCGATCCGGAGGCAATTCCGTCGCTCACGCAAAAAGATTTCGGCGCGTTCCATCAAAAATTTTATCACCCGTCGAACAGTTACATTTACCTTTACGGTGACATGGACATTGCCGAGCAGTTGGCCTATCTCGACCGCGAATATTTAAGCGCGTTCGATAAAATTGACGTCGATTCGGCGATAGACTTTCATCCCGCGTTCACCGAAATGAAACGCGTTGCCGAAGTCTATCCGATTGGCGAAGAAGAATCCGCCGCCGAAAAAACTTTCCTGTCGCTAAATCTCGTCGTCGGTGACACGCTCGACACGCTGACAAACCTCGGCCTGGAAATTTTGACGCACGCGCTGTTTTTAAGTCCCGCCGCGCCGCTCAGAAAAGCTCTGATTGATTCGGGCTTGGGCAAGGACGTGGACGCCGCACTCGAAGACGATTTGCGACAGCCGACCTTTACGATAACGCTCAACGGTTCGGAAGCCGACCGCGTAGAAAAATTTTACTCGCTGTTGACGGACGAAATGCAAAAGCTTGTCACGAACGGTATCGACAAAATTTTATTGCAGGCGTCGATAAATTTGATGGAGTTCAAACTTCGTGAAGCCGACTTCGGGCTTGCGCCGAAGGGTTTGATTTACGGCTTGCGTCTGCTGAAGACTTGGCTTTACGGCGGCGACCCGAATGCTTATCTGCGCTACGAGGACGACTTGGCGGCGATTAAGCGCGGGCTTGACGAAAACTTTTTTGAAAACATCGTGCAGAAATATTTTCTCGACAACCCCCACAAAGTTTTGATGACGCTCGCGCCCGACAAGACTTTCGCCAAAAAACGCGACGCCGCTCAAGCCGCAAAGCTCGCCGAAATCAAAGCGACGCTTTCGCCCGCACAAATCGACGAAATTATTTCGACCGCAAAAAATCTCAAGCTCCGTCAACAGGCACCGGAGACGCCCGAAGCTTTGGAGACGATACCAATCCTCAAGCGTTCCGATTTGCGCAAGGAGACGGAAAATCTTCCGTTGCAGTTCCGTGACCTGGACGGCACGCGAATTCTTTTCAGCAACATTGACACGCACGGAATAATTTATCTGTCGTTTTACTTCGACGCGTCGCGGGTGCCGCAGAACAAATTGCCGCATGCGTATCTGCTCTCCGGTCTGCTCGGCAACATCGACACGAAGAAACATTCTTACGAAGAGCTTGCAATCTTAACAAACCTGAACATCGGCGGCTTCGGCACGAATCTCCGCGCAGACTCCGAGAAGGATAAGCCGCACACGTTCGCGCCGCGCATGAGGGTTCACGTCAAAGCTCTCAAATCCAAACTCGCCGAGATGACGGACATTATTGCCGAAATTTTTAACGATACCGTCTTCATCAACAAGAAACGTCTGCGCGAACTTATCGAGCAAGATCAAATCGCCTTCGAGCTGAATTTGCAGAACATGGCGACGCAGATTGTTTCCGCACAGCTGGCATCTTACGTCACGAAGGCCGGCGCGTACAATGCCGCCGCACTGTTGCCGTACAATAATTTTTTGAAAAATTTGCTTGCCGACTTCGACGCGAACTTTGATGAACTGGTTGACGATTTGTATGACGTGCGCGACCGCCTCCTCAACCGCAACGGATTAGTTGTCAGCGTGACTGCTTCCGACGATTTGTACAAGGAATTTATGCCGCACCTGTCCGAGCTGTTGAAGAGTTTGACTGTTGACGAATTCACCCGCGAGCATTATTCCTTCCCGTGCAAGCCGCGCAACGAAGGCCTCTACACTCAAAGCCGCGTGCAATACGTCGGCAAGGGCGCAAACTTCCTCGCGCTGGGGCATGAGTATACGGGCGTGCTCGGCGTGTTGGAGACGATTTTGCGCTACGAATACTTCTGGACGAAAATTCGCGTGCAGGGCGGCGCGTACGGTGCCTTTGCCAATTTCAATCGGTCGGGCAATCTGTTCTTCGGCTCGTATCGCGATCCCAACCTCGTCAAGACGTTGGAGACTTTCGACGCCACGGCGGACTTCCTGAAAAATTTTGACGTGAGCGACCGCGAAATGGACAAGTACATTATCGGCACGCTGAGCAAATCCGACAGACCGTTAACGCCGTCGATTAAAGGTCAGCTTGCCGCCGACTTCTGTCTGCGCAACATTACCCGCGCCGACCGTCAAAAATCTCGTGACGAAATTTTAGCCGCACGACAAGACGACATACGCGCCTTGTCGAAAGTGATTGCCGACTGCATGAAGCAAAATAATCTTTGCGTCTTCGGCAACGAGACCGTCATCAAAGAACACGCCAAACTTTTCAGCGAAGTCAAGCAAGCGACCGAGTAAAATTTTTTTCGCGAATCTTATAGGAGATGATTGCCGTGTCAAATAAAAATCTTAACTGGGCGGTACTCGGCGTCGGCGTCATTGCCAACGAAATGGCGCGTGCCCTTCACAAGGAAGGCAAAAATCTTTACGCCGTGGCCAATCGCACACATGACAAGGCCGAAGCCTTCGCCGAAAAATATTCCGTCACAAAAGTTTACGACACGATTGACGACATGTTCGACGACGCGGACGTTGACGTGATTTATATTACCACGCCGCACAACACTCACTACCAATTCATGAAACGTGCGCTCGAAAACGGCAAGCATCTGCTCGTTGAAAAATCCGTCACACTCAACAGCCACGAACTCGACGAGATGATTGCCCTTGCCGACAAAAAAAATCTCGTGCTGGCCGAGGCCATGACGATTTGGCATATGCCGCTTTATAAAAATCTTTGGCGGAAAATTTCCAACGGTGCCTTCGGCAAAGTGCAAATCATCACGCTGAATTTCGGCAGCTTCAAAGAATACGACATGCGCAACAGATTTTTTAACATGAACCTGGCGGGCGGTGCGCTACTCGATATCGGCGTTTACGCGCTGAGTATTGTTCGCTCGTTTATGTCGGAGACACCGCACGAAATTTTAAGTCAGTGGCAACCTTCGCCGACCGGCTCCGACGAAATGGCGACAATTCTCCTGAAAAATTCTTGCGGGCAAATGGCGACCGTTGCGCTGAGCATGCACTCTAAACAACCCAAACGCGCCGTCATCAGCTGCGAAAAAGGTTACATTGAGATTGACGAATATCCCCGCGCCGAGAAAGCAATTTTCGTTGACGCGGCGACCGGCGACGTTGCAGAAATTTTTGCCGGCGAGCGCACGGACGCTTTGCTTTACGAAATACGCGACATGGAGCAGGCGATTTTGAGCGGCGACGCCTCCGCAATGAAACTCAACTTTTCCCGCGACGTGATGAACATTATGACGACGCTCCGAAAAAATTGGAATCTCCGTTACCCAAATGAAATTTGGTGAAGTTGTCACCAACACTTAAGGCGATTGACCGCGACATCAATGGCTTTTGAATTATATGTCACAAAAAAAAATTTCCCCCGCAAAGTGCGAGGGATTTTTATTTAGTTTGTTGAAAAGTATCAGACTGCTTTAGCCAGATCTTCACCGAGTTTGCGGCACTCTTCAAGAGCGGTATCGTCGGGTGCATTTTCGGCAATGACGTTGCCGACAAATTTCGCGCCGGCCTCTTTGGTGCGCTCGCTCCAATTATCCATCCACGTGCCGCCGCCCCAGCCGTAGCTGCCAAAAAGTCCGACGGGCACGCCGTTGAGTTTGGTCTCGGCTTCGGTGAAGAACGGCTCGAAGGAATCTTCCTCGAGAACTTCGTCGCCCATGGCCGGGCAACCGAACAAGAAACCATTATAATCCGCCATGTCAGTTGCGTTGAAGTCATCGACCTGGAACACTTCGACGTCCGCGCCCGCAGCCTTCGCGCCTTCCGCTACAGCGTTGGCCATCTCTTCGGTGTTACCGGTGCCGCTCCAAAACACGACCGCGATTTTACTCATCAGAATCCCTCCAAAAAAATTTTAACTCCAAATCGCGCACATATTAACACAGCGGCCGTAACCCGTCAATAAATTTGCCACGGGCGGTTCATAAATTTTTACGGAGAAAAATTGCCAAAAGGAAAAATATCTTGTATGTTTTATACGAGCTTAATATTGCTCCGGTGATAGCAAACAAAAAAAATTGTACACGGCTGTTAAATAAATTTTTTTTGGAGGTTTTAACGTGGACGTTGCGCGAAAACTTTTGGACGACGGAAAGCCGAGTGAGGCTCTCGACCGTCTGAAAAATCTTCTGCCGAACGCTGACGCCCGTGACGAATGGCGCATGCATGAGTTAATCGGAGCCGCCTTTCACGACCTTTGCAATGCCGAAGGTGCCGCGCAAGCCTCGTTCAACGCGGCGCGCACCGACAGATTTTTGCGCAGTCAGCGGGCGCACTTCTCGAATTATCTGTTCGCGTTGCACTATCTGCCGCAACTGGACGCGCCGACGCTCACCAATGAGCTTGCCGTTTACAATTCGCTTTATCGTGATACAGAAATTTTGTCGCCGATTAAAAAGACGTCCGAAAAAATTTCCGTGGCGTATCTCGCGCCGAATTTTTGTGACTCGTCCGCCGCGAGATTTTACGAACCGTTGCTGACCGATTACGAGCGCGAAAAATTTTCCGTGACGGCCTGGAGTTTGTCGAACGAAGAAGACACCTTCACGAAAAAAATTCGCCGCAACGTCGACGCTTACTTCAACATTGCCGAGACAAGTTTTACCGAGGCCGCGCAGATGATTCGCGACGCGGGCACGGATATTTTGATTGACTTGGGCGGACACACCGAAGGCGGCGCGACGTTGCAGGTTGCGGCTTACAGGCCGGCTCGCGTGCAACTGACGGGCATCGGTTACTTCGATGCGATTGATTATTTTATCGGCGACGAATTCTTGACCGCCCGCGACGCGACCTTCACCGAAAAAATTTTATCGCTCGAAAATGCGTTTGCCTTCTGTCCAAACGAACGCATGATTCGCGAACGCAAGAGCCGCCGACCGTTCCCGCATGAGCAATTCACTTTCGGTTGTCTTAATAATTTTATGAAGTTCAGCGACGATTATCTTGCCGCCGTGAAAAAAATTCTGGACGCGCTTCCAAACTCGCGAATAATTTTCCGCGACACGACACCGCTTGAAAGTCGTCGGCGTGCACTGATTGAGCGTCTTAAAAATTTCGGGATTGAGCGTGCTGAAGTTCGGCGCGGTGAAAATAATTTCTTCACGGATTACGGAGAGGTTGATTTGATTTTGGATGCGTTCCCGTATCCCGGCGGCATGATGACGGCTCTTTCGTTGTATATGGGCGTGCCCGTCGTGAATTTGTGCGGTTCCCTTGCCGCTCGTCGTACGGGCGCGGATATTTTGCGCATTGCCGACTTGGACGAGCTGATTGCCGACGACGCGGACACTTACACAAAAATTTCCGTCGAGCTTGCGACGAATCAATCACGGCTCGCGGCGTTGACTAAAAAAATTTCTGTTGATAAACTTACCGACACGAAAACTTTTGTCGACGATTTTTACGGGCTATTGGAGGCGAT
>CAMZDU010000057.1 GCA_947305445.1 uncultured Selenomonadales bacterium | reverse complement strand
CCCGATTGTTGACGACAAGACGCTTGTTATAGTCGTCAGTCAGTCCGGCGAAACTTCCGACACTCTTGCCGCGCTGAAGGAGTCCAAACGTCGCGGCGCGAAGACTTTGGCGATAACAAACGTCGTCGGCTCGTCGATTGCCCGCGAAGCTCATCAAGTGATTCACACGTGGGCGGGGCCGGAAATTGCCGTCGCCTCGACCAAAGCTTATACCACACAGCTGATTTTGATGTTCATGCTCGCGCTGTATATGGCGCAGATTTGCGGCACGCTGTCCGACGAAAAAATCCGCAAGCTTATCTGTCTGTTGAAAAAAATTCCCACACAAATCAGCGAGACGCTCTCGGACGTGGAGCCGATTAAAACTTTCGCCAGGCAGTACGGCTTCAACGAGGACGTATTTTATATCGGGCGCAGTCTCGACTATGATGTTGCGCTGGAAGGTGCGCTAAAGCTTAAAGAAATTTCCTACATTCACGCGGAGGCTTACGCGTCCGGCGAACTCAAACACGGCACGCTTGCTTTAATCGTCGAAGGCGTTCCGGTTATCGCGCTCGCCACGCAAAAAAGTGTCTACGAAAAAACTTTATCCAACATAAAGGAAGTCAAAGCCCGCGACGCGGTTGTTATCGGCATTGCCGCGCAGGGCGATACCGAGCTTGAAAAATACCTCGACCACGTAATCTTTGTGCCCGACACCGACGAACTTTTAATCCCATTGTTGACGGTCGTGCCGTTGCAACTTCTGGCTTATTATGCGGCGATAACTCGCGGTTGCGATGTCGACAAGCCGCGCAATTTGGCAAAGTCGGTGACGGTGGAGTGAGAGAAAATCTTTATTTCAAAGATGAAAATTCCCGATTGTATCTCGCCAATTCATTGGAACTGTTAAAAGATTTTGACGCCGAATCCGTTGATGTTGTCTTTGCTGACCCGCCATATTTTCTGTCTAACGGCGGCATAACATGCAAAGGCGGACGAGTTGCCTCCGTCAACAAAGGCGATTGGGACAAAGCCGCGACGCTTGAGGCCAAGCACAATTTTAATCTTAATTGGATTGGTCTGTGCAGAAACGTACTTAAACCGAACGGAACGATTTGGATTAGCGGCACGCTCCACAACATTTACTCGGTCGGCATGGCTCTTGAGCAAACGGGCTTCAAAATCATGAACAATATCACTTGGCAAAAGACAAACCCGCCGCCAAATTTGAGTTGTAAATATTTCACGCACAGCACCGAAACGATCTTGTGGGCAAAAAAAAACGCCTCCGCCAAACATTATTTTAACTACGAACTTATGAAGGAACTTAACGGCGGTAAACAAATGAAAGACGTTTGGACGGGCATGCTGACGCCTCGACGCGAAAAAATTTTTGGTAAGCATCCGACACAAAAACCGCTTTACCTGCTGAAAAAAATTCTGTCGGCCTCCAGCCGCGATGGCGATTTGATTTTAGATCCTTTCTGCGGTTCGGGAACGACCGGTGTCGCTTGTAAACTTTTGGGCAGAAGATTTATCGGAATTGACAATGACCGTGATTTTATCGCACTGGCCAAAGAAAGGTTGATTCGCTTTGAGGAACAGAACTTTTGACGAATGGTTTGCGACTTTCCGCGATTCGATAAACACCTACGATTATTACACGGACTTTGCCAAAGTCTACGCGAACGCCGAGCGATTCAAGGCGGAAATTTATCTTCTGAATTCGCTTGTTGGATCTAAAAATATCGAGCGAGATTTTGGCGATTTGCTTACAAAATATCCCGTGTGCTTGGAGGTAATTCCGATTTTGTTGGCTGTTCGCAACAGTGAAATTTATTGCCAAGACGAGCGCGGAGCCCTGATTTACCACTTCGACAAGCCGAATCAGTCTGTCGAACAATATAAATACTTCATGCGGGCAACGGGACTTTTCGACATGTTGCATAATCACCTTATCGCAAATCTTTATGATTACGTGACGGGCGTGGAAGTCGGGCTTGATTCAAACGGGCGGAAAAATCGTGGCGGTCATCAAATGGAAAATCTCGTCAAAAAATTTTTGTCTGCAACGTCCGTCAAATACTTTGAGCAAAAATACGATCGCGAAGTGGAGAAAATGTTCGGCCTTGACTTGTCGGCGATTACTGCGAACAGAATTTCAAGCAAGCGTTTTGACTTTGTTGTCGAGGCGGCGAATAAAGTTTTCGGCATTGAAACGAATTTTTACGCGAGCAACGGTTCCAAACTCAACGAAACCGCACGCAGTTACAAATCGATTGCTTTGGAGGCGCGGAGCATTGACGGCTTCGTCTTCATGTGGATAACTGACGGCAAAGGTTGGCAAGATGCACGCGGCAATTTGAAAGAAACTTTCCAAGTCCTGCCGACGCTGTACAATATTCGCGACATGGAGAACGGAATTTTTATGGAGCTTTTCAATGATTGAACGAGTAGAAATTTTGGGCGTTAAAGTTGACGCGGTGACAATGGCGCAAGCAGTCGAGCGCGTGGCAAGCTTAATTGCGGCCGATAAACCGTCAATGGTGGCCACGGCGAACGCGGAGATGCTCCTGCGGGCGACACACGACGACGAATTGAAAAACATTTTAAACGCGGCAAACTTGGTTGTGCCGGACGGAGCGGGCACTGTCTGGGCGGCACATCACTTGGGAAAATTTATGCCCGAACGCGTCGCCGGCTTCGATTTGGTTCAGGAGCTTATGAAAATCGCACCCGCTAAGTCGTGGAAATTTTTTCTGTTCGGAGCCGCACCGGGTATAGCCGACAAAGCAAAATTAAAAGCCGAATCGCTTTACCCCGGCATAAAAATTGTCGGCACGCGCAACGGCTACTTCACCGCCGCCGACGAGCCGACAATCATCGAGCAGATAAAATCTTCGCGCCCAGACGTGTTGCTTGCGGCTTTGGGCGTGCCAAAGCAGGAAAAGTGGTTGTCCGCGCACATGAATGAGCTGTCCGTTCCCGTGTCAATCGGCGTGGGCGGCACCTTCGACGTGATGGCCGGCGTCGTCAAGCGTGCGCCGCTTTGGATGCAACGCGCTAAACTTGAATGGCTTTTCCGCGCACTGTTGCAACCTTCCCGCGCAGGAAGATTGATTGCTTTGCCGAAATTTGTATTTAAAGTTCACAAACAGAAAATTAGCTGTTAGTTGTCGGCTCTCTCCATTGAACCTCTCACCGCCTGTAGAGGCGTGGAATTCATGAGAAAAACGGTTACACTGTTGGCAAGACAACCGGAAAATATCTTTTTGAGTTTACAAAGTCAATTGGCGATTCATATTATTCTCGCCTATTTTTGGCTAAAACTGACATGGAGCGTGAGAAACTTGAGCATCATTCGTGAAGGATTTTATTTTGCGGGCGTCGCGCTCCTTATTGCATTATTCTTCGGTGCGCTGATTAGTCCCTACGCCGCGATATTGCCGGCTGTAGTCGCCTGCTATTGCATATATTTTTTTCGTAATCCCGAACGGAAAATTCCCGCCGATGAAAATTTAATCGTCTCGCCTGCCGATGGCACAGTTCAAGACGTGGTCGAGCTTGACGGCGACGACTTCGTCAAAGTGCCCTGCCGCAAGGTCATAATTTTTTTGTCGGTCTTCGACGTGCATGTCAATCGCAGTCCAATCGCCGGCGAAATAAAAATTCAGAAATATATCTGCGGCCGTTTTCGTCCCGCCTACAAAGATTCGGTCGGCTTCGAGAATGAAAGACATTTAATCGGCATTGAGAATGACAAAATTCGCGTGACGGTCACTCAAGTCGCGGGTATCTTGGCGCGGAGGATTGTCAGTTGGGTCACGCTTGACGACCGGCTCGAAAAGGGCGAACTTTACGGCTTGATTCGGTTCGGCTCGTGCACGGAAATTGTCATGCCCGACTGCGTTGAAGTTCTCGTCAAAAAGGGCGACAAAGTTCGCGGCGGCGAATCCGTCATCGGTCGAATCAGATGAGGTGATCTCAATGAAGTGGTTACTTCCGAACATGTGCACGGCGGCAAATTTGTTCTTCGGCATGTGCTCGATATTGGCGACGTACGAAGGCAATTTCTTCAACGCGTCGATATTTATACTGCTCGCGCTGATAGCCGACGGCATGGACGGTCGCGTTGCCCGCGCCCTCAACGCCGCGTCCGAATTGGGCAAGGAGATGGATTCGCTGTGCGACTTGGGTTCGTTCGGCGTGGCACCGGCCTTTTTGGCTTACGTGTTCTGCATGCACAATTACGGTCTGCTCGGTCAAGCGGCGGCTATAATCTTCGCGCTGTGCGGAATGTGGCGGCTCGCCCGATTCAACGTCAACACAAACGTCGTGCACGGATTTTTTATGGGGCTGGCAATTCCGGCGGGCGGGTGCATTGTGGCGACGACGACCCTATTGTTTACGGCAATGGACATTAGTCCGGAAAATTTCGGACTCGTTTACCCGATAACGGTGATAATCGTCGCGTATCTTATGGTCAGTCACGTGCACTATCCCGACTTCAAAGGCGACGGCGAAAAAATGTTCCTCGTGTCGAAAATTTTCGCGTTGGTCATGTTCGCGGGAATAATTTGGTTGACGCGGACGGCAATCTTGCAGGGCGTGCTGACGGCCATCTTCGCGACGTACGCGGTCTTCGGCATTGTCAATTCGCTGATAACGCTGATGACACGCGACAAACTCTGAAAATGCACGGCGGGTGGATTTATGTGCGACGATTTACCAGCGCAATTTTCTTTGCCAGGCAAGTAAATCTCTTTTACTCAACGGCAAGTCAATCGATTGTCCGTTGTCGTAGTAAAATTTTATGCGAATCTCTTTGGCGACGAGCAAATCACGCAAGCTCGCCCGCGGAAAGTGAAAAAACAATTTATTCTCGTTGCGCCAACCGGCAGGCGTCTGCTTTGTGACGGCGTCGACTTCCCAGGGCGCACCGTCGGTGAAAACAACCGCCTTGTTGAGGAGCCGAGCTTTGTCATAGCGATAATCCCACAGACTAAGCGTCGCGCTCTCCCAATTACCGTCGCCGTCACGTCCGACTTGAAATTCCGCAACCGCATATTTATCGAGCGTGACAGCTTCGCGGTGGTCGTGGTGCCACGTGTAGCTTGCGCCGAAAATTCCCAAGAGAATCAGCAAGACGCCGACTCCCAATAAAATTTTTTGCATGACCGACCTCCGCTTTTGCTTTACATTTAGTCGGCTATTATAGTACAATACTTGCAGTATACTTTTCAATAAATTTTTTCGGGGGGAGTTTTATATGCTCAGACCGCGTTTTGAAGACGAAGACGAAGTTTATATTCCGGAACTGGGCGGAGATGATTCGGACTTTGACAACGTACATGACCGGGTGCCGCATTCAAATGCGGGCATCGCGCTCGGTTGGTCGGCGTTGGAACAGCAAATGTTTGACATGCTCCTGTTGAATCGTTTCGCAGCAGACGATCAAGAATTGCTTGACGAGACGGCACGCACAATTTCCCGTTTGGTTGAAACTTTCGAGGCGCACGAAATTGCCCGAATAATGGCGGTCGCAATGATGTCCTTCCAGCTTGCCGCCTCCGAGGACAAATCCTTTGAAGACGAGTACAACAAATATCGCGAATACATCAAGAAGCATCCCGAAGATTTGGAAGAGATTTGATTTATGTTCGACGAAAATTTGCATACACATCGGCCGCGAAAATTTTGGCGGCTGATTTTTTTTGGGAGTGAGTTTTATGGCTGTACGATATCTCAGCGGCGGCGAAAGTCACGGTTCGCGGCTCGTTTGCATTTTGGAAGGACTGCCCGCCGGCTTGAAAATTACAAGCGATTTTGTAAATGCGGAGCTGGCTCGTCGGCAGGGCGGTTACGGGCGCGGCGGACGCATGAAAATCGAAACTGACCGCGTGGAATTTTTGTCGGGCATTCGTTTCGGCGAAACGCTCGGCTCCCCGATAACTTTAAGCGTCGTCAACCGCGACTGGCAAAATTGGCACGAGCGCATGAGCGCGGAAGGCGTCGAGTGCGGCGAACGTGTGACCAATGCCCGACCCGGTCACGCCGACTTGACGGGCGCGGCCAAGTACGCTCGCCGTGACGTGCGCGACATTTTGGAACGCTCCAGCGCACGCGAAACGACCATGCGCGTGGCGGCCGGTGCTCTGTGCAAAATCTTCCTGCAAAGTTGCGGCGTCGACATCACAAGCGAAGTTGTAAGCGTCGGCGGCGCATGCGGTGAGCAAAATATCCGCAACCGCATTGACGAGGCCAAAGCTCGCGGCGACACTGTCGGCGGCATCTTCGCGGTCAAAGTCAGCGGCGTGCCGGCGGGTTTAGGCTCTCACATTCAATGGGACAGAAAACTCGACGCGAAGTTTGCGGCGGCGTTCATGTCGATTCAGGCGATTAAAGCGGTTGAACTCGGCGACGGCTTTGCCAACGCGACAAAACTCGGCAGTGAAGTTCACGACGAAATTTTTGTTGACGACGGCAAAATTTTCCGCAAGACCAATCGCGCCGGCGGCTTTGAAGGCGGCATGACCAACGGTGAGCCTTTGATCATTCGTGCCACAATGAAACCGATTCCGACTTTGATGACGCCATTGCAAACGGTTGACATTGCCAGTAAACTTTCGGCGACGG
>CAMZDU010000056.1 GCA_947305445.1 uncultured Selenomonadales bacterium | reverse complement strand
TTATCGGCAAGAATAACGCGCAGAACGACCGCTTAACTTTCAAACTAGCCGCGCCCGACGACCTGTGGTTGCACACCAAAGACATCACCGGCTCGCATGTCATCGTTCGTTCAAGCCGAGTCAGCGACGAGACCTTACAGCTTGCCGCAGAACTCGCCGCGCATTTTTCTAAGGCTCGTGGTTCGTCTAAGGTTCCAGTAGATTACGTTCAATGCAAGTTCGTCAAGAAACCGTCGGGGGCTATACGTCACGCCCTCCGCCGCGTCGGAAAAAATTTTATCAACCGCGCAGGATTGATTGATTAGGGCGCGAAGTCTTTACGAAATTTTTGCAAAGGAGAGAGCTTTATGAAGTCTGAATTCACGCTCAAGCTTGAGCGGTGCAAGGGCTGTGGGATTTGCGTGACGTTTTGTCCGAAGCAGGTTTTAGCATTGGACACGCTCGGCAAAGTCTACGTGGCTCATCACGAGAACTGCATAGCTTGCGGGCAATGTGAGCTGCGTTGCCCAGATTACGCAATCTTCATGGACAAAATTAAACCGGCAAAGGAGGCGGCGTCATGAGTGCACGATTGATGCAGGGCAACGAGGCCATTGCCGAAGGCGCATTGGTTGCGGGTGTCAGATTTTTCGGCGGCTATCCTATCACGCCGTCAACCGAAATCGCCGAGTCTTTAGCTAAAATGTTGCCTAAAGTCGGCGGAACTTTTATTCAAATGGAAGACGAGATTGCCAGCATGGGTGTCGTGCTCGGCGCGTCGTTGGCGGGACGTAAAGTTTTGACGGCCTCCAGTGGCCCCGGCATAAGTTTAAAGCAGGAGCTTATCGGTTACGCTTCGGCGGCTGAAATTCCCGTCGTGATTGTAAATGTTCAGCGCGTTGGCCCGTCAACCGGACAACCGACCGCTCCCAGTCAAGGCGACGTCATGCAGGCGCGTTGGGGTACGCACGGCGACCACTCAATTATAGTTTTAAGCCCGTGGAGTGTTCGCGAGGCCTTCGAAGTCACAGTCCGCGCTGTCAATTACGCCGAACGCTTCCGCACGCCCGTAATCTTGTTGACAGATGAAATTGTCGGGCACTTGCGCGAAAACGTTGAACTGCCCGACAAGGTTAAAGTCTATCCGCGCCGCGCTCCGAAAATTTCTCGCGCCGAAGGTTACGAGCCATACACGCCCGACGAAGATTTAGTTCCGAACATTGCAAACTTCGGCGAAGGCTATCACATTCATGTCACGGGCTTGATTCACGACGAAACCGGTTTTCCGAGCGGCAGTCCCAAAGTTACCCGCGAGGCAATTAAACGCATGCACGAAAAAATTTCCCGCGCAGAGGACGAGATTGTCGACGTGCACCGCGAATTCATGGACGACGCGGAGGTTGCGGTCGTCAGCTTCGGCGGCACGTCGCGCACGGCTTACGAGGCCGTCCTAAACGCCCGTAAGCGCGGCTTGAAAGTCGGCTTCATCAGACTCGTGACGATTTTCCCCTTTGCCGATAAAATTATCCGTGAGCTGTCGAAAAATCTGCGCGGACTGCTCGTCGCGGACTTGAACTTCGGACAAATTGTCAACGAAGTCGAACGCGTTGCCGAATGCCCCGTTAAACTCTGCGCCAAATACGATATGACTATCTTTGAACCCGAAGAAATAGAAAAATCTATTGATGAACTCGTCGCGGAGGTGAAATAACGTGCGCAGTTACGAAAAATTTTTCCGTCGCAATCGTCTGCCGCACCGGTGGTTTCCTGGTTGCGGCAATGGCATCGTTATGAAGGCAATCGTTCAGGCGATTGAAAAAAATCCCGCCTTCACGCAGGACAACACGGTTATCGTCAGCGGTATCGGCTGTTCTAGTCGTGCAAGCGGCTACATGGACTTCGACACGCTACACACCGCGCACGGCAGGGCAATTCCTTTCGCCACGGGAATCAAGCTCGCTCGTCCCGAACTCAACGTCGTGGTCATCACCGGCGACGGCGATTGCACCGCGATTGGCGGAAATCATTTTATTCACGGTTGCCGCAGGAATGTCGACTTGACGGTTGTGCTGTTTAATAACAATATTTACGGCATGACGGGCGGACAGGCTTCGCCTATGACGCCGCTGGGCAAGAAGGCAACGACTGCGCCTTACGGCAGTGTTGATCGTCCCTTCGACGCGTGCAAGCTGGCCGAGGCCGCCGGCGCGACTTACGTCGCACGCTCGACCGCCTTCCACGTTCAGCATCTCGTCAAGACGATTGAAGATGGTTTGAGCAATCGTGGCTTTTCGTTTATCGAAGCTCTCGTCCAGTGTCCGACGGCTTACGGTCGGCGCAACAAAATGGGCGACCCCGCTAAGATGATGGCCTGGATGCGCGACAATGCCGTCATGAAGACTGCGTGGGATAAACTCCCCGATGACAAAAAAATCGGCGAAAAATTCCCGATTGGTTTGTTCTATCGTGCGCAGGAGCAAGACTACGACGCGGCTTATCAACAAGTCATCGACATCGCGGGAGGTGCTGCGAAATGAGAAAACAACTCAGACTTTCCGGCAGCGGCGGCCAAGGCGTCATCACGGCGGCAATTATCCTCGCGGAAGCGGCCGTCACCGAAGGCAAAAACGCCGTTCAATCGCAAAGCTACGGCCCCGAAGCTCGCGGTGGCGCGTCGAAGTCCGAAGTCATTATCGACGACGAAAAAATTTATCATCCGCACGTCAAAAATCCTGACTTCGTGTTAGCAATGACGCAAAAAGCCGCCGACAAATATTACGCCGACTTGAATCCGGAAGGCACGCTGATTTTGGACGACGATTTAGTTCCGACGTCGCCCGCATTTAAAAATATAATTCGCGTGCCGATAACAAAGCTTGCCGTCGAAAAGCTCGGCAAAAGTTTGTTCGCAAATATCGTTGCGCTCGGCGTGCTCGTTAAAGTTACAAAGCTCGTCGACTTCGAGACAATAAAAAAATCCGTGGCCAAGCGAGTGCCGCCACACACCGTTGAACAAAACATGACGGCCTTGCAACTCGGATTCGACGCAGTGTAAAAAAATTTTTTTCTTCGCAAAAAATCCCCGACCATTTGCAGTCGAGGATTTTTTGTTAGGAGGGGATTTTTATGGGCTGATGTTTTACTTGAAGTCAGTTACTTGCTGACGATATGTCAGCTGTTCGAGTCGGTCTCACCGCCGATAATCTTAGACAGCTCGCGGAAAGCTTCTTCCTTGCGCTCGCCCTTGATATTGAGCACGAGGCTTTTGCCGTTCGTTATGCCGAGATTGACCAAGGAAAGAATGCTCTTGCTCGTGCCGAATTTTTTACCGGAGGCGATGCTAATTGCACAGTCCGTATCGTTGGCCGTCTTGACGATATGTGCGCTTTCGCGGAAACCGATAACGCCTTTGGCGACCATGATGAAGGAAACTTCTTTGGTTTGCGTCGCCGGAATTTCGGCACCTTCGGCGACGCGGCTGGTTTTATGTTTTAAATTTTTGTAAGCAAGTTTCATGATTAGCAACTCCTTTTTAACTCCTGTAATCGTGCCGCGCTTCCTTGCGTTGACTGTATTGTAGCAGAGAGGCTCACTTCGAGCAATGGGAATTCATTATCGTTTCAGGAATAAATCGTTCGTATTTGTCGCGAAGTTGTTCCAATTTATCCTCTTTGCGGCAAGAAAACTCGCTGAGATGAATTGCCGCTTGACTACAAAAAACTGTTCGATTAAACTTCAAACTAAGGGCGACAGTCAATGAATCTCCTGTCTCTTAGGCGGCGAGAAGTTCAATAACGGCAGTTTACAAACTCATTTGACGGAGGAGAGCGGCGTGAATATCAACCTTATAAAATTCAACACGGACATTGGCAAGACGAAGCCGGAAAATATGGTTCACGCCGAATCCGCTTGCCCGTTCTGCGACGTGGAGCATTTGACTAATATCCTCGACGTAGACGACGACATAATTTTTTTGCGCAACAAATACAACGTCATTGAGGGCGCGGATCAATTCGTGCTGATTGAGGGGCGCGAATGCAAGATCGACATGCCCGCCTACCCGAAAGAAAAAATGCGCCAAGTCATACGCATGGGCGTACACCATTGGCAACAACTGCTGTCTTCCGGCAAATACGCGGAAGTTTTATTTTTCAAAAACTACGGGCTGATGAGCGGCGGCACGCTCCGTCATCCGCACATGCAACTTGTCGGCTTCCCGCAACTGAAATCCGAATTGCTCTTCGACGAAGACGAATTGCACGGGATTGTCATAGCCGAGCGTGACGGCGTGGAGTTCAACATCTCCAACTGTCCGCGTGTCGGTTTCGGCGAACTTAACGTCGTGGTGGAAGCGGGCGGTTCACTCGAAGCGCTGGCCGATTTTCTGCAAGTCGGCGTTCACTACGTTATGAATTTTTTTAACAAGAACTGCACGAGCTACAACATATTTTTTTATCATCGCGACGAAAAAATTTTTGCCAAGGTCATGCCACGCTATGCCACGTCGCCGTATTTCGTCGGCTACAACATTCACTTCCTGCCGAACAACATCGCACGCATTGCCGAGGAAATTCGGACGTATTATTTCAACGGCGACGAGCCTGCTTTTTAGGAGGAATAGAATATCATGTTTAAAGATTTGTGGACGCGCAGAGCCGGACTCGTCGAAGCGGATTTGCTTAAAGAATTGCGGCGCACCGAATCACTCGACGAAAATTTGATGCGGGCTATGGAATACAGCTTAATGGCGGGCGGCAAACGACTGCGGCCGATTTTGTTAATGGCGGCGGCGGACGCTTCGGGCGGCGCGGGCGAAAAGTTCATAACGATTGCCGACGCACTGGAGCTGATTCACACCTATTCGCTTATTCACGACGACTTACCCGCAATGGACGACGACGATTATCGGCGCGGCAAGCTTACCAATCACAAAGTCTTCGGGGAGGCAATGGCGATTCTTGCCGGCGACGCGCTCCTGACTTTGGCCTTTGAAGTCGCGCTGAGACAACGGGACGTGCCGCACGAAATTTTGCTGACCGTTTTGCGCGAGATAAGCATTGCGGCGGGCGCGGCGGGCATGGTCGGCGGGCAAGCAATCGACTTGTGTTCGGAGGGCGTGCAAATCGATTTGACGATGCTGAAATTCATGCACATGGGCAAAACCGGTGCGCTCTTCCGTGCGGCAATTCGTTCGGGTGCATTGCTCGCTCAAGCCTCCGAAAAAATTTTGAACGACTTGACGCGCTACGCCGAAGCTTTCGGGCTGGCTTTTCAAATAACCGACGACATACTCGACGTGACCGGCGACACGAAAGTTTTGGGCAAAGCGACCGGTTCCGACGCCAAACACGGCAAGGCAACTTACGTCAGTTTGACATCACTCGACGAGGCGAAACGTCTGGCGCAAGCGGCTGTTGACGAGGCTTTGGACGCGCTGAAAGATTTCGGCTCCGAAGCAGATTTCTTGCGCGAGCTTGTCCGTTATCTGGTCGCCCGCGAAAAATAATCAGTAATTAGAAATTATTGGAGTTGTAGTTTTAACTGCCGTATCCTAATCTTAATTCCTAATTTTTTTTCGCTCCGTCACTTGCCGATACAAAATTTGGAAAAAATTTCGTTAATCACGTCTTCGCCGACGGATTCGCCGGTCAATTCGCTCAAGCACTCAAGCGCGGCTCGCAGGTCAATCGACACGAAGTCAACGCCGATATTCAATCGAATTGTTTGTTGAGCTTCACGCAAATGATTCGCGGCGCGGCGAAGAAGTTCGGCTTCGCGCTCGTCGCGAACAAAACTCATCTCAAAATCAATCGTGCCGACGCGTTCGCCGATTGCCGTCAAAAGTTTTTCCGTACCCGCACCGCTCTTTAGTGACAGCTCAATCACCTGCGCGGCGGGAATTTTTTTTGCAATATCATCGGCGGTCATGACGTGCGGCAAATCAATCTTTGTCAGCAAAATCAACGCGTCGCGGTCGGACAGAAGTTTAAAAATTTCTTCGTCCTCGTCGTCGAGCGGTCGCGAGCCGTCGAAGAGCGCAAGAATCAATTCAGCACGGCGAGCACAGTTGCGGGCGCGGGCAATGCCGATTTGCTCCACCGCGTCACCGGAATTTCTGATGCCCGCCGTGTCGATGATTTTAAGCGGAATGCCGCCGACGTTTACAAACTCCTCAATGCTGTCGCGGGTCGTGCCGGGAATGTCGGTGACGATTGCCCGTTCGGTTCGTGCGAAGAAGTTCAGCAGACTCGACTTGCCGACGTTGGGTTTGCCGATAATGGCTGTCTCCAATCCTTCGCGCAAAATTTTTCCCACCGTTTGATTCTTCAGCAGGTCGTCGAGCTTGGCAAGTTGCGCGGAAATATTTTCGTCGACTTCGGCTAAAATCACGTCGTCCAAATCGTCTTCAGGAAAATCAATCGTCGCCTCAATGTGCGCGGCGGAATTCAATATCGCCCGACGAATTTCGCCGATGGTCGCGGAAGTTTTGCCCGCCAGTTGATTTTGCGCCACAGTCAACGCGGCGGCGGTTTTCGCTTGAATCACGTCAAGTACAGCTTGAGCTTGAGTCAAATCGATTCGTCCGTTCAGAAATGCTCGCTTCGTAAATTCTCCGCGCTCGGCAGGACGAGATCGGAAGAGCACACGTCTGAACTCCAGTCACGGCTTAAGATCTCG
>CAMZDU010000055.1 GCA_947305445.1 uncultured Selenomonadales bacterium | reverse complement strand
TTCTCCTTTGTGTTGCGCGTGAGGATTATCGAGGCAAAAATTTTTTCGCCGAGTGCGGCGTCGACGTCTTCCTGCGAAAAAAATTCCGCGTCAGCTTGCAGTTGATTTTTGACGAAGTTGTTGGACGCCTCCACGGAATCGAGCGTCAACCTCTTCCCGCTCGTCAATCGAACGAAAACACCTTCCGCATGTTTAATGTCGTCGGCGTCGAGTGTCGGAAACTTTGTGGCGTATTTAATCGCGTCAAGAGCAGTCGCGCCTTCGCCGTAGCCGAAAGTCGCGTTGCCCCACTTCAACAGCGCAAGTCCGGCGTTATCGTCAATCAGCTGCAGAAAAATTTCTACTCCTTGGCAGAAAATTTCGTTGACGACCTCGAAAAGTTCTGTCAGCGAAATTTGCGGCTGATTTATTCGGAAGACGAAAAATTTTTCTGCGGGCGGAGCAAACAGCGTGTCGACACTCCCGCGCAGTTCGGCAAGAGTTTGTTCGGCAGTTTTCTTGCGCAAATTATTTTCCAGCACAAACGGCCGACAAACGAACGCGACAGTTACCGCGCCGATTCTTTTCGCACGCGACATGATAATCGGAATGGCCGCCCTTGCCGCATTGGAAGCCAGTCCGCCGACGAGGAAAATCACTTTCGCGCCGTCGAAAGCATCGGCAATGCTTTTGTAAACCGTCGGCAAATCGCGGTTGAGAAAAATATTTTTCCGCGCCGTGCTGTTGAGCAAAATATTTTCGTCGTTGCCGACAGTCAAAAATTCGACGGACAAATTTGTACCGACGCCCTCCGAAATCATTTTGCTGATTGCCCGAGCACCGCCTTCGCCAAGACCGACGATTTTGATGTTGAGCTTGTTCATAAAATTTACCTCTTACTTAATTGGCGTTGCTGATTATTTTGCATAATCGTCTGCGTATCATGTAGTGTCACGTTTGGTTCTTTTGAAAAATTTGTAAACTGCTGATACAATAGCATTGTTGCTTTTTATTTTACTACATTTCTGGAATTTTTGCTCGTCGAAATAATGTTCTGTCCGATATCATTCTCAACGATTTTTTTGTAAACGACGGTCGCCGAAAATTTTAGTCAAACAAACTCAGCTGAATCGGTCGCCGAAAAGTCTTTGTCGACTTCGGAACACGCGGCGGCGAAGAAATTTTTTGCGGCGGCGCAGATTTAAATTGCCCGCGCCGAAATTTTTCCGCGGTGGTGCGGGCAAGAGTGTCGCAACGCTCGTTGAAGTAATTGCCCGCGTGACCTTTAACCCAGTTGAATTTCACGGCGCGTGTCGAAATCAACTCGTCAAGCTCCTGCCACAAATCTTGATTGAGTACGGGATTGCGCGTCGAAGTCAACCAGCCGTTGCGTTTCCATTTGACGAGCCACCCGTTGGTAAAGGCGTTCTTCAGGTAACTGCTGTCGGTGAAAAGTTCGACGTGCTCTCCGTCAGAAATTTTTTTCAGCGCACAAATTGCCGCCGTCAGCTCCATGCGATTGTTAGTCGTGTGCTCCGCGCCGCCGAAAATTTCTTCGCGACGGTTTTGGTCGTCGACGATAACCGCCGCCCAGCCGCCCGCACCGGGGTTGCCCAGGCACGAGCCGTCAGTGTGAATTTTAATCATCAGTCAATCTCCTTTGAAAGTGTGATGTGCGTGAATATTCTTCAAGAAAAATTGCAAACGTTGCCGGACGCGCCTGGCGTTTACCTCATGAAGGACGCCCGCGGAAAAATTATTTACGTCGGCAAAGCGGTCGTGCTGAAAAATCGCGTGCGCCAATATTTTCAGTCCGGCAAAAATCACGGCGCGAAAGTCAAGGCCATGGTCGCGCACGTCGCCGACTTCGAGACAATCGTCACCGCGACGGAAGTCGAAGCTCTGATTCTCGAATGCAACTTGATTAAAAAGCATCGCCCGCGCTACAATATCAGCTTAAAAGACGACAAGAGTTATCCGTATCTCAAGCTTACGCTGGCCGAAGAGTTCCCGCGAATTATTTTGACGCGGCGGATAATTCAAGACGGCTCGCGTTATTTCGGTCCGTACACAAGCGGCTTGGCGGTAAAGGAGACGTTGCAACTGTTGCGGAAAATTTTTCCGTTGCGCACGTGCAAAACTTTCGATAAGCGGCCGTGCTTGGAGTATCACATTAAACGGTGCCTCGCGCCCTGCGCACAAAAAGTTTCGCACGGCTCAAGTCGAGCGCGAATTGTCTGCGCAGATGAATGCGGCGGCGGACGCTCTGAATTTCGAGTTGGCGGCTCATTTGCGCGATGTGCTCATGGCCGTGCGAAAAGTTGCCGAAAAACAAAAAATCGTCACCGACACGGGTGACGCGGATGCAATCGGATTGGCGCGGCTCGACGGCGAGACCTGTGCACAAATTTTTTTCGTGCGCGAAGGAAAAGTTGTCGGTCGCGAAAATTTTTTGCTAAGCGGCGCGGCGGACGAATCTGACGCGCAAGCCGTCACCGAATTTATCAAGCAGTATTACACTCGTGCGCAAATTTCGGCTACGGAAATTTTGTTGCCGACGACTTTGGCTGATGACGACGTGAAAATTTTAAGTGCTTGGCTCGACGTGAAGTTAATCGAACCAAAACGCGGCGTTAAACGTTCGCTGGTCGAGATGGCCAATCAAAACGCTGAAAAATTTTTGGCGGAAGAATCGGCGCGACAGCTGCTAAAGGATGCTCAGACCTTCGGCGCGGTCGAGGAGCTGAAAAATTTTTTAAACTTGCCGCGACTGCCCCGACGCATGGAATGTTTCGACATTTCGCATATTCAAGGCTCGGAGACAGTGGCGTCTATGGTTGTCTTTGCGGACGGCGCACCCGACAAGAAAAGTTATCGCCGCTACAAAATTCGCACGACCGAAGGCAAGCCCGACGATTTTTTGTCAATGCGCGAAGTCACCGGCCGCCGCTACGAAAAAATTTCCGCCGACGCCTTGCCCGATTTGATTGTCATTGACGGCGGCTTAGGGCAGTTGAATTCCGCGCTGGAGATAATTCGCGGCGCGGGGCATGATGTGCCGGTCGTCGGATTGGCCAAACAATTCGAGTTGATTTTTATCGAAGGCTCATCAATTCCCGTCGAACTTCCCCGCGACAGTCAAGCATTAAAACTCATGCAACGAATTCGCGACGAGGCTCACCGCTTCGCAATCACGTACCACAGAAAACTTCGGCGGGCGCGCAATTTGAAGTCGGAGCTAGACAACGTGGCCGGCATCGGTTTAAAGCGGCGCACAGAGCTGTTAAAAAAATTCGGCTCGCTCGCCAAAATAAAAACGGCTTCGGTCACGGAGCTTGCCGACGTGTCGGGCATGACGCGTGCCGCCGCAGAGTCGCTGAAAAAATTTTTCGATGCCCAGATGTGACACTCCCCACGCCAGGGGCTTCTGATTTTCAATTAAATATTTTGAGCTCGGCTTACAATCAGCCGCAAGGTCTGACGAACACTTGTTGCCTCAAATATTTAACAAAATCAGCAACGCGACTTTCGTCGTGGCTGGTGCCTCAGCTTCTACTACTTTGAAATTATCTCCGTAGATACTTTTGCTCTTTAAAAGGTTTTCACCTCCACTGATTGAAAAAATGCCGGAGTCACGCTCTTTGAAACCTTTTGCCTGCGGCAGGTCGTATCGTACGGCTTTTCAATCTGTATTTGTGCTGATTCTTGCAGTTTTTCAATCCTAGACACTACTAGGCTAATTGTCTGCGGCAAGCGCACACGTTGCCTTAGGTACGGGCGGTTGATTTTGGTTAAATCAACTCTTTAAAAGAATTATAACTTATAAGCCAATTTTTATCAACGAGCTTTTGTGCCACTTCATCCCCACAGCTAAAGCAGGGGGCTTTCGTGGCGCGTTTTTGGTAAAGAAATTGTGCGGCGGAAAAAATCTGGCGGAGTGCAAGGATTGGCCGGTAAGTTTATTATTTCAGAGCACCGTCGAAGATTTTGATTGTATGGCTGCATGCGGTATAATATCTACAAGTGAACTTCTTGCAACGGATAAATTATAAAAATTTTGGTGACAAATCATGAAAAATCAAATACTGGCGTTAATTGCTGACGAGCACGGAAATATTTTCGACGTGCCAAATTTTGAAGCAGTCGGTCGCGTCGGCGAAAAATTTTTCAAGCTCAAGCCCGAAGACTTAATCAAACTTCCCGACAGCGCGGATTTAATGTTTCTGCCGGAGCGACGGGCAATCGGATTCAAGCGCGGAGAATTTGTCCCGCTGAAAGGTCGAGCGGTCTCGGCAGTTTTGCCGCAAGGTTATACGCGCACGCACTTGCCCGCCTTCAAAAAAAATTCTCACGCGCAAATTTTGCCGCTGTACGGTTACACGGCGGTTGCGCTGTATCGTGACGAGCTTTATGTTGCCGCACTCTGCACCGACGAAAATCGTAAATGGGATCCCGCGCACTACAACGGCCGCGAGCTGAAAAAATTTATCCGCCGCGTCAAGCGTGATTTGCCGGACAATCGAATCGTCGAGCATGTGGCGCATTGTTCGACGGAGTGGCATTGCTTGACGGCGCAAAATTTATTTTATCGGCGATGGGAATGCGGCGTGCCGACTTCGCCGACGTGCAACGCGAATTGTCTGGGCTGTATTTCGTTGCAAAGTTCGGAGTGTTGTCCCAGTCCGCAGAGCCGAATCACTTTCAAGCCGACGCCCGATGAGATTGCCGACGTTGGAATTTATCATCTGTCGCACGCGCCCGAAGGAATTGTCAGCTTCGGTCAGGGTTGCGAAGGCGAGCCGAGCTTGCAAGCTGACAACATCAGCGCGGCGATAAAAAAAATTCGTGCGACGACTTCACGCGGACAGATTAACATCAACACGAATGCCGGATTTTCTGAGGGCATAAAAAAAATCGTCGACGCGGGCTTGAACTCGATGCGCGTGTCGATTATCAGTGGCCGCGACGACAACTATCAAAAATATTATCGTGCCGCTTACAAACTCGACGCCGTGAAGAATTCGATTCGATACGCGCTGTCAAAAAATGTTCACGTGTCGCTGAATATGCTGTACATGCCGGGCTTTAATGACAGAGCCGACGAGTTTGCCGCGTGGAAAAAATTTTTGAGCGAATTGCCCGTGCAGATGATTCAAATTCGCAATCTGAATTACGACCCCGACGAATTCTTTAAAATCATGCCGCACGACGAAAATTTTTTCGGCACGCGGAAATTTTTGCACGAACTCAAAAAAATTTTTCCCGCGCTGACTGTCGGCAATTTTAGTCATTACATAGTGAATGATGAATGATTTATTATGCATCGTCGGTTATATCTTTGCAGAATTTACGAGGCATGATTTAGAATTTAACGTCAAGTTGTTCAAAATGTTTTAAAGGAGAGCTGACAATGGAAAGCTTATACGGATTGACAAAAAACACTGAGCTGGAGTCAATGATTAAAACCATCGCCTCTGCCGAAGCAAACGGCGTGATGATGTATTACGCGCTGGCACGTTTGGCGACCGAGCAAGGATTCGACGACGCGGCCAAAACTTTTATCGAGGCGGCAAATCAAGAGGCGGTGCACGCCGGCTTTTATTCTGTACTTAACGGACGTTACCCGCAAAATTTCTGGGGCTTGGTTAAGTCCGTGCAGAAAGCCGAAATCAGCGGCGAAGCTCAAGTTCGCGCTCTGGCCGAAAAAGTTCGTGCGACCGGTTTCACCGCTGCGGCTGACGAGATGGAAGTCTTTGCCGCGCAGGAAGGTCATCACGGCGTTATTCTCGGCGAACTGCTCCAAAAGTACGCCGACAAAATTTCCGACACCGCCGCGCAGAAAATTTACGTCTGCCCCGTCTGCGGCTACGAATACGTCGGCGACCTTTCCAAAGAGGCTAACGATTGGAGTTGTCCGTTGTGCGGTCAACCCAAAAGCGCGTTCAAAGCCAAGTCGAAAATTAAAATTTCTGCGGTAAAACTTTTCGACGGCGGCTTTATGATGAAGTCGTTCGCGTGCGGCGGCGGGGTGCCCGAAGGTTCAATTCCCGAACAAAAACTTCGTTCAAGTCTGCAAAATTACGTAATCGACACCGGCGACGAAGTTATTCTCGTTGACACGGGTTTTCCCGCCGAAGAAACTTTCCCCGTCACCGAAAAATCCGTAATAACTTTCGGCGACAAGGTTGCCGATTACGTCGACGCGCTCAAGGCGGCCGGTTACGAACCCGCGCAAGTGTCAAAAATTCTCGTCACGCACAAGCACCCCGACCACACCGGCGAGCTACGTGCCTTCCCGAACGCAAAAATTTTCATCTCGCGTATCGAAGCCGACGACATGAAGTTGACCGGCGATAATGTTGTTCGCGTGGACTTCACCGACGGCGCGTACAAAAATTTTCCCGCGTGCCAAAAAATTGCCGACGGTGTTTATTACATCTTCGCGCCCGGTCACACGAAGGGCAACAGCATTGTCATCGTCGAGGCGGGCGACAAATTCTACATGATTCACGGCGACGTTACCTATACCGACGAGGCATTGCTTGAAAACAAATTGTCCGTTGCCAACGAAGATATACCCGCCGCCCGTGACACGCTGTCGAAAGTTCGCGCCTTCATAATGAACAATCCGACCGTTTACTTGTCGACGCATACGCCACTCGGTTATGAAAATCTTGACGCAAAAAAAATAATGGAGCTTCCCGAAATTGAGGAAACTCCCGTTGTTGATGAAA
>CAMZDU010000054.1 GCA_947305445.1 uncultured Selenomonadales bacterium | reverse complement strand
GCGATTCATCCCACCGCCAGGCGGGGGAATTCTCGCGCTATTTGGTTAAAATTTTTGTAGCGCATGACAAAATTTAATTTTCGTGTCAACGGCGGGAAATTTTTTGACAAGGCGGCACAACGAATTTATAATTGTAAGGAATTTTTTTATTGGGAGCGATGCACTTGAACTGCAAAAAATTTTTGGCGGCATTGACGACAATCGCGCTGGTATTTGTCGGCGCGGAGGCTGCACCCGAAGGCCGTATGCCCGCCTCTGAACTTATGCGCATTGACGAGACACCGCGCAGTGAAGTCGCTCGACCTATGCAAACGCTCACTTCAGAGAATTCCGGCATGAATCCTGGCTACTCGGTCACACCGATTGAAAACACCAGACCCGTTGCGCCCGACGATGCACTGCCGAACGTGACGGCGACGGCGGCTATCGTTATTGAGGCTTCGACCGGTCACGTCCTCTACGAGCGCAATCCCGACCAGCGCATGTTTCCCGCAAGCACGACAAAGATGATGACGCTTATCACCGCGCTGGAAAGCAATCAGCTCGACGAGATTGTCACCGTCGGTCCCAGTGCTTACAATGCCGACGGTTCGACGCTTTGGCTTGACGTCGGCGAAAAAATTCCGCTCGGCGAATTGCTCTACGGCATGATGTTGATTTCGGGCAACGACGGAGCGATTGCCATTGCCGAACACTGCGGCGGGACTGTCGCCGAATTTGCCGCACGCATGACCAAACGCGCTCAGGAACTCGGCGCGACCGGCACCAACTTTATCAACGCCAACGGCTTGCCCGACGAAAATCACTACACCACGGCTCGCGACCTGGCGATAATGGCGGCGCACGGATTCACATTGCCGCATTTTGAGGAGATTGTCGGTGCGAAGGAAGTTTCTTTTCCGTGGATTCACGACACGACGAAACTTTTGCGCAATGAAAATCAGATGCTGTGGCTCTATCGCGGCGCGAACGGCGTCAAGACCGGCTACACCGACGCGGCGGGCAGATGCCTTGTTACTTCCGCCAAACAAAACGGCGTACAGCTGATTGCGGTCGTGCTCGACAGTCTGTACATTTGGAACGATTCAATTTTCCTTTTTGACTACGGCTTCGGGCGCGTGTCGTCGCAAAAACTTATCGAGCCGGGACAAGTCGTCAAAACATTGCCGATAATTTCCGGACGTCGCAAATCAATGCCGGTCAAGACGGCGGGCGAAATTGTCATGCCGGTGTTTGACGGCGGCGAAAGCAACGCTTACAGCCTCATTTACGATTTACCCGAAACTTTGAAAGCACCGGTGACGAGCGGCGAGACAATCGGCAAAATTCGCGTGGTGTTGCCGGACGGTCGCGAGGCGGCTTCGGTCGACGTGGTTACGACGCTCGACGTGGAGCAAAAATCTTTCTTCCGCCTTGTGCTGGATAAAATTCGCGGACTGTTCACTTGACGTTAGGAGTGGTCGATATGAGCGACAGAATTAAACTTGCCGACGAATTGCACCGCAAAGTTCGCAATCGGTGGCGGTGGCCTGCGCGGACTTGTTTGACGTGCCGAAAGAATTTCTTTTCCGTGCAACGGAGGGATTCGGCGCGGGCATGGGCACAATGGACGGCGTGTGCGGCGCATTGACGGGCGCATTGCTCGTCTCCGGCTTGAAGAACAGTACCGCCAATCTCGACAACCCGAAGTCAAAATCGTCGACGATGAAAATTTCCAAGTCAATGTTGACGGATTTCCGCACGAAGACCGGCGCAATTATCTGCCGCGAAATTAAAGGCGTCGACACCGGCAAAATGATTTGCTCGTGCCCCGACTGCATCAAACACGGCGTCGAGGTCGTCGAAGAACAATTCTGCACTTAGGAATTGTTTGAGTTGTGGTGTCGCCGTCCGTATCCTAATTCCTAATTGATTGAGGCAGATATAAAAGTGCGGCGGTCGTCTCAATCGTGATTTATCCAAAAATGGCGAGAATACCCCCGCCTCTAAGCGTTAGCGTAGGCGGGGGATGAATCGCCACTTGACCTTGTCACAAATAACAGATATATTCCGGTTGTGGAGGACTACCACGTTAAAAAAGTGTAATAACGCGCAACGATTTGAAACAGAATCGTTTTTGGGGACTGGCGAGTTACCTTGCTCAACCTGGTCATTTGACTAGCTGCTGGAGGCATAAAAGATACGCAATTCTTAAGAAAGGTACTACAAACTTAAAAGCAAGCGGAGACCTTCGGGCGACCGTGTGTGGGCGACTTGGACTCGCCTTTGAGAATAAGAGTAGCTTAGGCTATTAAACTTCTCAAGAATCTCCCGCCTGGCGGGAGTAGTTCAATCAGTCGGTTTTTACGATTGTCATTTGCTTTGTTGATGCCGAATTTGTGCGCATTGCTCAACATAATTCCTTGAAAAATTTTCTGCAATGATGTAAAATTACTCCATCAACGGACGGAGGGATTTTTATGGCAACCTTGGCAAAAGGACGCGACACGTTACAGGAAGTTCGTGCTGCAGTCGAAAAATTTTTTGAGCGCGACAGTTTGAAACATGAACCTTTTGACGAGCGCAACGTGGCCAGAGCGATTTATTCTGTCGACACGAAATTTGGTCACTCTACCGTAATTTTCCATGCGTACAAAGACAAACTCATTTTGCACATGATGATTCCGCTAAGTGCCGACAAGGAAGAACGCACCAAAGTTGGAGAATTTTTGCTTCGGGCAAATTACGGCTTGAAGGTCGGCTGTTTCGACTTCGACTTTAACGACGGAGAAATTTCTTACCGTATCTCCATTTATTGCGGCGACGAAAATTTTGCGCCGCCCACTTACGAGCAAATTGATTTCGCGGTGATAATCGGCCTGATGATGGTCGAAAAATACGGCGACGCACTGGTCAAGGTCATGTTCGGCTTGGTCGAGCCTGAAGATGCGATTGCCGCCGTTGAAGGCGACGATTGAAAATTTTTCTGCTTGAAAATAATTTAACCGCTCCGCAATCGGAACGGTTTTTTGCTTTAGAACAGCCGCGTTACAAAATGGACAACAATTTTGCATTCACTCCGTCAGGTTAACTCAGTATACCGATTGAATTTATTTGGCGAGCAATTTTTTCGCCGTCATGAAGAAGGCAATCATCAGCGGCAACAATCCTCCAATCCACGCCATAGGTGAGGCCAAACACGCGCCTAAGAATCCGTACCAGTCGACCAGGAAAATCGCGGCGGCTATTCTCATCAACAGTTCGACAATGCCCGCGATTGTTGGCACGAAACTTTGACCCAGCCCCTGCAACGTGAAGCGGAAGATAAACAGCAACGCTAACGCCCAGTAAGAAATTCCGGTGATTATCAAAAACAGCCGCCCGTATTCGATGACCTGCGCGGCCTCCGCGCCGACGAACAGTTCTATTATTTCGTCGCCGAGGTAAATGTTAAATATCGCGACGAGGATGCTGAACGAACACGACATCAGCACGCATTTTTTCACGCCGTCGACAATGCGCCCGAATTGTTTCGCGCCGAAATTTTGCGCGGTATAAGCGGCCATTGCCACGCCGAAGGACATCATCGGCATGACGGCGATACCGTCGACTCTGTGTGCCGCCGCGAACGCCGCAACCGCCACGGAGCCTAAACTGTTCAGCGCAATTTGCAACACGACCGCACCGATTGCAATGATTGACGACTGAAAACCCATGGGTAAACCGATTCGCAGATGCTCCAGCAAAAAATTTTTGTCGAACGAAAAATCTTCGCGGCGCACGTGCAAATAGTGCACGCGTTTTTTTATGTAGACGAGGCACAAAACATTTCCGAGCGTGAGCGCGACAATCGTAGCCGCCGCCGAGCCAGGAATTCCCAATCCGAGTCCGATAATCGCCACCGGTTCAAGCAATATGTTTATGCAAAGCGTCGTTGCCTGGATAACCGTCGGCATTTTGCTATCGCCCAATGCGCGGATTAAATTCGTCAGCATCTGCAGGAAGATGAACATTATCACGCCGCCGTAGATGATGACGATAAACGAGTACGCGCCGTCGAGAATTTCGGGCGGGGTGTCCATTGCGACGAGCAGGTCACGGCAGAAGGCAACGCCGACAATCGAGAGCACGACCGCCGCCGCCAAACTCAACGCGACACAAATCGCCGCAGATTTTCTTACGCCGTCAAAATTTTTCGCGCCGAAGCTTTGTCCCGTGCAGATTGAAAAGCCGCTTGTCATGCCGCTGACGAAGCCGAGCATTAAAAACATCAGCGGCCCGGTGCAACCGACTGCCGCCAGAGCCTCCACGCCCAAAAATCTGCCGACTATCAGCGTATCGACGAAGCCGAACAGTTGTTGAAAGACATTGCCGGCCAAAAGCGGCAACGTAAAGTAAAAAATTAAACGCGCAGGCTCGCCGACCGTCAGGTCTTTGACTGCGCCGTTATTTTTGTTATGCATAAAATTTTCTCCGCGGCAATCAAGTCTTGCTGCCCAAATTCAAATATCCGTCGAGCCAATAGGAGACCGCCTCGCCGATAATTTTTTTGCCGTCAACGTCGGGGTGCAAACCGTCAACGGACAGCTCAGCCCGCAAATTTCCGTCGGCGTCAGTAAGTTTTTCATTCACGTCGATGAAATCTTTTTGGCTGCGAATCCAGTCGCAAATAAATTTTTGGTGTTCCTGCCAATCGACCGGCGGCAACTCGATAAAGCCGATTTTTTGAATCTGCGCGGGGTTCAGCGGCGTCGGCGTGAGGAAGACCGGTCGAATGCCGTTAAGCTCGCACTTGTTGCGAATCAGCTCCAAATTCTCGACAGACTCCCAGCCTAAAATATTTGCGCGATAATCGTTAACGCCGGCCATGATGAAGAGCACTTCGGGACGGAACGGCAAAACATCGTTGTCGAAGCGGTCTAAAAGTTCGCTCGTTGTGTCGCCGCTCCTGCCCAAATTTTTAACGGGAATTGCGCAATAAGTTTCCCAGTTGTACAGCACCGTTGACGGCGGAACGGAGATTGATCCGCCGCCGTGGGTGATGCTGTCGCCGAAGGCGCAGAAACGAATTTGATGCTTGACGGTGAAGCTGTTGCCTTCGTCTTTAGTCGACCACTCTGTCAGCGGCTGATTGTCTTGATTGAGAGCACGCACCCGCCAGAAATATTCGCCCTCTTCAAGCACGGGATTTTTGTCGTACAAGTCGAAGTTGTCGTCCTGCACCCGCGACGGCGTGAAATATCGACGAATAATTTTATCGTCGTGAATAAGTTCAATTTCGTAATGATCCGCGCCCACGGACGGAATCCACGAGTAAACGGGATAAATCGGCGGATAGTCCATCTTGTCAAACTCTGTGGTCGTGCGCGGAGCGGTCGGGTTGCTGTCAATGTCGCGAATCGGAATTTTATTTTCGAGCGTCGCACCTTCCAGCGATATGGCGTTGACTTGAAACTTTGCGTTCACGTCGCTGACGGGAATTTCAATTCCGTTGGTGAAGGCGACGAGTATCATGCCGTCAATAAAAATTTCGTACTTGACGGCGTTTGGCACGACGTCCCAGCTGAGGCGCAAAATATTTTGCTCGCGGGGAACAATTTCTTCGGAGACGCCCTGAACGGGATTTTCGGTCGCGTCCTCCAACTCGACGGCTTCTTCAATCGGAGCGGCCTGCGCATTTTTGTCGTGCGTCAAGTGATTGCGCAAGGCGTGCGTTTCGGTTGCGCTCGACGTGTCGTCGGAGATTTTTACACCGCCCATAATGAATCCGACGTTAGATAAGCACAGCGCGACGGCCAAGACAATCGGCAAAACCCTCAGCATTGCAACTCCTCCCACCGCGTATAAAGTTCGTCGATTTCCGCAAGCTTAGCTGTGTGCGCCGCCGCCAACTCGGTCAATCGTTCCGGCTCGACTGCGCCGTTGATTTCGTGTTCAAGCATTTTGAGTTCCATTTCCGCCATGGTTATTTGCGCCTCGATTTTGAGCAACGATTGCTCGGATTGTTGAATCGGTTTCGGTTTTGGCGCGGCGGGTTTAGGTTTTGTCGGCGTCGGCCGCGCAGTTTTCGGCTCGGCGACTTTGTCCGTCGTCGCCTCGGCAAATTCTATTATTCGCGTCGTCACTTTGTCAAGTAAATATCGGTCGTGCGTGACGATTAAAATTGTGCCGTCGAAATTTATCAGCGCGGACTCGATTGCTTCGCGTGCCGGCAAGTCCAGATGATTTGTCGGCTCGTCCAAGATTAAAAAATTTGCGCCCGTCAAAATTAATTTTGTCAGCGCGACGCGGGTTTTTTCGCCGCCGGATAAATCGGCAATCGGCTTTTCGACGACTTGTGCGAACAAATGCAACCGCGCCAGCTCCGAACGCGCCTGCCCCTCCGTCAAGCCGAATTCGTAGTTGAGTTCTTCAAGCGGCGTGCGGTTGTCGTCAAGTTCCTCATGGCCTTGAGAGAGGTAGCCGATTTTGACGCGGTTGCCAATTTTAATTTCGCCCGAATCCGCTTTGAGTTCGCCGACGATAATTTTCAGCAACGTGGACTTGCCGACGCCGTTGCGACCGATTAATCCGACCTTCTCGCCGCGAAAAAGTTCCGCGCTGAAATTTTTGATGACGCGCTTAAAATTTATGTCGTCGAGAATCAACACGCGGTTTGCGGACTCGGCGGCGTCGCCCAAATTGATCGCGGCGGCTTCGGTTGTCGGCGGACGCTCCAGACGTTCCATTCGGTCAAGCAGTGTTTGCCGCCCGCGAGCCTGTT
>CAMZDU010000053.1 GCA_947305445.1 uncultured Selenomonadales bacterium | reverse complement strand
TGCATTACGCTCGTATCGTTGCCGAGGTAGTAATCCATTTGCGCTGTAATTGCTTCAGTCTCGCGCAGAGTCGTTTTGCCGACGAGATTCAAAACTTTTCCGTGTGGTAAATTTTTTTCGAGATAATCTGCGTCGTCGAGTTCATCTTTGCCGCCGACAATGATGAATGTTAAATTTTTTTTCGCCAAAATTTTCAGCGCGACCAAATATTTTTCTACGGGATATTTTTTGTTGAGTTCCCGCGAGCCAATGCAGAGCAAAACTTTTTTGCAATTCGTCGGAATATTTTTCAACAGTTCACAAGCACGCAGAGTGTCGGCCGCATCGAACCAAGGTTCCATGTGCGTTTGTTCGACGGCGAGTCCGACCGCTTGTAACAGATAAAAATTTTTTTCTGCGTCGGCGACAACACTTCGCGGCGTCACGACAATGTGATTAATCAACAAATTATCGCGAGTGGCAAGGTCCGCCGGTGGGTCGCCCAACCAGCTGTTGAACGGGCGAGTGCTGTAACCGATTCTCTCACATGCACCGCTGAGCCAAACCATAAGCAACAGGTAGAACGTGTCGTCGTGCCAGCGCGGCGAAAACGCGATTGAAAAATGTTTCCGCCAAAGGTTATTGCGGCAAAAGACGACAATTCGTTCAAGCACGTCGATAAAATTTCCGTTCAACAGTTCTCTGTCGAAGTTCAGCACTTCGTTGACATAGGGGCACAGCTCCGCAACGGAGCGGACGTCCGTGAAGACCAGCAAAGTTATTCTTGCATGCGGAAAATTTTTCCTAAGCTCGCGCAAAAAACCCGACGTTAAAATCATGTCGCCGATTGCGTCGAAGCGCACGACCAAAATATTTTCAACGCCGGCGGAAATTTCTTCGCGGTAGCCGAGCCGCTGAAACTCCTGCTCCGCCCGCAACAAAAACGAGCCGTAAGTCGACGGCTCCGCCAATTTTATCAGCTTCAAGAATTCGGCAAAAAATTTTTCTAACTGTTCGTGCGGTGTCATAAAATTTCTCCTCGTCAATCGGCTTTGCCCAAAAGCAAAAGTCTCTCAACAATCGCCAAAACGTCTGCATGAATGTCGGTTGTACTTCGCGCAAAATTTTTGTCGGCACAGTTGACGACCTTCCAGCCGAACTTGAGCGCGAAAAAATTTCTGATGTTTTCGCCGGCCGAATCGGGATCGGTCAAAATTATTATCCCGCGCCGCCGATAAGCCGCCGCAATGTTTTGGAGCATTCGCCGCGTGAAATGAAAGCCACCCGTCGCGATGCAGTCTGATTCAACTGCACGATTGACGGCGGCCACGTCCGATTTGCCTTCGACGATTAAAACTTCTTTCAGCAAAAAAATTCACCTCAAATTCAAGTCATGCGCTCCAACTGTTCAAAGCCGTCGACAATTTCCTGCGGCGTGATTTGCGTAATGCAATGCGCTTCTTTGTGATGACAACCTCCGTAAACAGGCGGCAATGTCGCACAATCGCCCAGCCGATGAGCAGGGCGCAAGATGATAGCCTTCTTAGTGTTAGGCGGGAAATTCGTAAATTGATTTGACGGAAACAACGCGTCGAGCTCCTTTGCCACGCAATTTATTGCAATCAGTGGAACTTTTGCCGCTACCGCCATATGCATAACGCCCGTATCGGTGCCAATGAAAAAATTTGTCCGCGCAATAACAGCCTCGGTCTCGCGCAATGTCGTTTTGCCGACGAGATTAAGAACTCTTCCTTGCGGTAAATTTTGTTCAAGATAATCTGCGTCGTCGAGTTCGGATTTTCCTCCGATGATGACGAATGCGAAATTTCGTTTGGCAAGCTCATTGAGCGCGACGACCAACATTTGCACGGGATATTTTTTGTTGAGTTTGCTCGCGCCGATACCGAGCGAAATTTTTTTGCAGGAATCCGGCAACTTGCTTAGGTATTCGCCAGCGCGATAAAAATCTGTTGCCGTGTAAAAAATTTCCGGTTGCATATCACGAATTTTTAAGCCGCCCAGCGTAAGTAAGTAAAAATATTTCTCTATATCGGGTATGAGACCTTCATGGGGCAAGATAGGGTTTTTAGTGAGCAGGAACCGATCCAAGTCATTGACTTTGACAGGGACGTTATCGGAGCGTTCGCGATAATTTTTTAGACCGTAGCCGATGCGTTCACGGGCACCGCTCAGCCACATCATCCACAGCGCGGGAATTTTCCACGCACCAGTCTTTGGCGAGAATGCCAGCGAAATTTTTTTCTGCCAAAAATGTTGGCGGCAAAAGAGTGCGATTGCTTCCAGATCATCAATCAGGTTGCCGGGGAGCGACTTTTTTCTGTCGAACGCGAGCACCTCATTGACATAGGGACAGAATTCGACCATAGAATAAGTCAGCGACTCCGCGACTAGTGTTATGTATGCGTGCGGAAAATTTACGCGGACTTCACGTATAAAGCCCGAAGTCAAAACCATGTCGCCGATTGCATCCATGCGCATGATTAAAATATTTTCTACACCCCCCCACTGCGTCGCGGTAGCCGAGTCGTTTGAATTCGGCTTCTGCCCGCGACAAGAACGCGCCGTAAGCTTGCGGCGGTGCTTTGCGCATTTGGCGGAAAAATTCTCCGAAAAAGACGTTAAGCCGCTCATGCGCGGGTGTCGTAAGATAACGTGTCATTTCAAGCTACTCCTTAATCAAAAGTTCCTCGACGATTGTCAAAATCTCTTCGTGAATATCCATTGTACTGCGGGCGAAATTTCCGGTCGAACAATTGACGATGCGCCAGCCATATTTTTGGGCAATTTCTTTGTAGGTGTCGTAGGTCTTGTTCATGAAGGCGGCGTCCGATTCGTGAATGTCCTCGCGACCGCGCTCTTTGCGAAGTTTGGCGCAAATTTCGGGCGACATATCCAGGAAGATTGTCAAGTCGGGACGCGGCAAACCAAAGCGCTCAAACTCCAAATTGTCCAGCCACGCAAGAAATTCGACGCGCTCATGTTCGGTGGCAAGCTTTGCGGCTTGATACGCCATATTTGAGCCGACGTAACGGTCACTCAGTACAAGCCCGTCGCTTTCGTAAAAGTCACGCCATTTGGCAAAGCCGGCGAACCTGTCGACCGCATAAAAAGCCGCCGACGCGTAGGGGTTGACGGCCTCCGCATCTCCGCCGAAGTCGCCGCGCAGATACATCTTAATCAACGCCGACGACTCCGACTCGTAATTTGGAAAAGTCACGCGCCTCACGTTAACTTCCAAATCTCGCAGACGCTCGTAAAGTTTTCGTGTTTGCGTCGCTTTGCCGGAGCCGTCCGAGCCTTCAATGACGACCAACTTGCCCATGCCGCGTCACCCCTTGAATTCAATGTGGAATTAGGAATTGTGATTCGGATATTGACGACAACACCGCCGCTCAAAAAATTTCTAATTCCTCATTCCACATTTCTAATTGCAGAAGTTAATTATCCTTTACAACAAATTAATTGGCTTGCTATTCGTCAACGGTTGCGATTTTCCTGCAAAATGCGCGCTCAAGTCGTCAACAGCTCCTCGAAGTCGGCTTCCGACAAAATTTTTATGCCGAGTGTCTGCGCTTTGGCAAGTTTGGAGCCGGCCGCCTCGCCTGCAACGACGTAATCCGTTTTCTTGCCGACGGAAGGCTTGACAATGCCGCCGCGCTCCTCAATCAGTGCCGACGCCTCGTCGCGTTTGTAATTGGCAAGCGTGCCCGTCAACACGAAAATTTTTCCGGCAATCGGCGAACCGGTGTCGAAAATTTTTTTATCCGCAGTGAACGTCAAGCCCGCGCTCCGCAATTCGTCCAAGATTTTAAGATTGTCCGCGTCGTCGAAAAAATTTTTCACGTGACGGGCAGTAACTTCGCCGATGTCGTTTACCTGTTGAAGTTCGTCGAGCGTCGCCCGCGACAATTCGTCGAGGCCGCCGAAATGATTTATAAGGCCGCGAGCCGCCGCCGAACCTACGCCGAAAATTCCTAAGCCCGTCAGCAATCGTGCCGGCGAATTTTTTTTGCTCTCGTCAATGGCCGTCAAAATTTTATCGGTCGCCTTGACAAGGCCGAAAATTTTTTTTGCAATCAACTCGTCGCGGCGGTCGCGAAGTTTGTAAACGTCGGCAACGGTGCGGACGAGACCTTCGGCGATGAGTTTGGGTATCGACGTTTCGCCCAGGCCTTTAATGTCCATTGCGGAGCGGCCGACGAAATTCAGCAAATGATTTTCCAGTTGCGCGGGACAATTCGGATTGACACAGCGGAAGTCTGCGGCGTCCTCCTCGCGCTCAAGCTTGTGATTGCAGACGGGACAAGTGTCGGGAATTTTGTACGGCGCGGAAATTTCCGAACGCTTGCTTATGACGACGCCGCTCACTCGCGGAATAATTTCGCCGCTCTTGTAAACTTTTATAGTGTCGCCGATATTGACGCCCAGCGCGTTGATAAAGTCTTGATTATGCAAAGTCGCCCGTTCGACTTTGGTGCCGTTCAAGTTCACCGCGTCGAAGACTGCCGTCGGCGTAATTCTGCCCGTGCGTCCGACACTAAGTTCAATGTCGCGCAAAACCGTTTCGCGTTCGGTCGGCGGATATTTGTAAGCGATAGCCCAGCGCGGAAATTTACTTGTCGCGCCGAGCTGAGCACGTTGGGCGAAAGAATTCACCTTAACGACCGCGCCGTCAATGTCGTAGTCGAGCGCGTCGCGCCGCCTGCCGATTTCCTCAATCGCCCGCCGCACCTCGTCGAAATTTTTGCAGACCGCGTAGTCGTGAATGATCTTAATTCCGTTGCGCGACATGAAGTCGTAAGCTTCGGTGTGACTTTGAATTTCCGCACCGTCAATTTTCTGCAGATTGAACACAAACATTGACAGCCGCCGCTCGCGCACAATTCGGCTGTCGAGTTGACGGAGAGTGCCCGCCGCGCAGTTTCGGGGGTTGGCAAAAGTTTTCAAGCCGAGTTTTTCTTGTCGAGCATTCGTCGCGGTGAAGTCGGCATGCGTCATGTAAACCTCGCCGCGAATTTCAAAATACTTCGGCTTGTCGACGAGCTGCTTAACAACGTCGTCGATGACCCGCGCATTTTCCGTGACGTCTTCGCCGTGATTGAGGCCGTCGCCGCGAGTGACCGCTTGAAAAAATTTTCCGTCGACGTAGCGCAGAGCAAGCGACAGTCCGTCAATTTTCTCCTCCACGACGAATTCAACCGAGCCGAGTTTTTCAATCGTGTCGTTTATAAAATTTTCCACGTCGTCGAGATTGAACACGTCCTGCAAAGAGAGCATGGGCACGTCGTGCGCGACGAGTTTGCCGGCCTCACGACGTGCCGAACCGCCCACGGTTTGTGTCGGCGAAGTCGGCGTGACGAATTCGGGATACTCCGCCTCCAACGTTTTAAGCCGAGCCATAAGTTTGTCATATTCATAGTCGGTGATCTCCGGCGCGTCGAGTTCGTAATATTTTTTGTTGTGACGACGAATCTCCTTGCGCAGTTGAATCAGCTCCGACTTGACATGAGAAATATCCACGTTGCTCACTCCCTTCGCACGCAATTATACACGAACGCCCGCCGCTTGACATTGAAAATTTTCTGCGCAATAATCGCCGGCGGCAAAAAAATTTTCGCGGCCGATTGTCGACGCGTTGTCGAGGAGGAATTTATTTGCGGACAGAAATTTTGCGGACGACGGAAGAAAATTTGATGCGTGCGGCTGAACTTATAAGACGCGGGGAAATTGTCGCCTTTCCGACGGAAACTGTCTACGGTCTCGGCGCGGACGCTCTCAACGTCACGGCGTGCAAAAAAATTTTCGCGGCCAAAGGCAGACCGTCCGACAAGCCGCTGAGCTTGCACGTGGCGAGCTTGGAAATGGTTGAGCGCGTGGCAAAAATTTCTTCGGCGGCTGAAAAACTATTCGCGACCTTTTGTCCCGGTGCCTTGACGATAATATTGCCTAAGACTAAAATTATTTCCGACTTCGTGACGGGCGGTCTCTCAAGCGTCGGCATAAGATTTCCAGCAAACGACACGGCACTTGCTCTGATAAAGTTGTCGGGCTGTCCGATTGCCGCGCCGAGTGCAAATTTGTCGGGCATGTCGCCGCCAACAAACGCGCAAGAAGTTTTCGACAACTTATCCGGTCGCGTTGAAGTCATCTTGGACGGCGGGCAATGTGCGTTCGGAATTTCGTCGACGATAATTGACTTGACATCACCCGCGCCGAAGATTTTGCGTCACGGAGCAATCCCCGCCGAAAAAATTTTGGAGGTCATATCGTGAACAACATCGAACGCAATAGAATTGCAATGAAAAAATTTCAGACGTGCATTAACACGAACGACAAGGCTCTTGCTGAAGAACTCATCGCCGCCGAAGCAGAATTCACCACGCCCGTTTCAGATAAGCCGCTTTATGGCGGAGCAGGTTATTTGAGCGTCGTCGATCTCATGCGAAAAAGTTTTTCCGACATTCGCTGGGAACTTGTTGACATGGCGGCCGAAGATGATAAGGTTGCAGTCAGTTGGATTTGTTCGGGCACGCACGATGGCGAATTTATGGGGCTCGCACCGACGGGCAAAAAGTTTTCGTTCAGCGTGATGAATTTTTATTACTTCAACGACGCCGGAAAAATTATTAACGATGTGGCGGCTCAAGGTCTCTTCGGACTTTTGGCGACGCTTGGACTTATTAAGGAGGTATCACCATGAATTTGATGGACGGTTTACGGAAGGACGCCGAACTTTTCGCGGCGGTGGAGGCTGAGCTCAATCGTCAACGCAACAAACTTGAGCTCATCGCGTCGGAAAATATCGTTAGCCGCGCTGTAATGGAAGCACAAGGCTCCGTGCTCACCAACAAGTACGCCGAAGGTTATCCCGGCAAGCGCTACTACGGCGGCTGTGAATTCGTCGACGTGG
>CAMZDU010000052.1 GCA_947305445.1 uncultured Selenomonadales bacterium | reverse complement strand
AGCAGGAATGAAACATAAAGGTTTTTTATAACTTTTTATAAGTTTTCAGTAACGGCCACGATATGAGGACGAACATTACGCTGTCCTGCACCGAATGCAAAAATCGCAACTACAGAACCAACAAAAACAAAAAGAATACGCCCGACCGCATCGAAATGAAGAAATACTGCAAATTCTGCAAAAAGCACACCCTCCACAAAGAAACCAAATAATTTTGCGGGGAGTGTGATTGCATTGTCGGAGCAAAAAGACCGCGCCAAAGGCGTTTTTCAATTCATCAGGGAAGTCCGTACCGAACTGAGTAAAGTTTCCTGGCCGACCAACAAAGAGCTTGTCTCCTATACGGGCGTCGTCGGACTGGCGGTTATCATTGTCTGTGCGCTGATTTGGGTCTGTGATACGGCCTTTGCCAAGTTGTTCAGGCTCATCCTCGGCTGAAAGGAACATCTGCCATGGAAAAGAAAGTTGCCGAATCGGAACGAATCTCCGACCGTGCCTGGTACGTCGTTCATACTTTTTCCGGCTACGAGAAACGCGTCAAGGCCACACTCGAAAGCAAAATAGCCGCCCAAGGGTTGGAGGACGTGATTTTTAACGTAATCGTGCCCATGCGTGCCGAATCCGAATTCAAGGACGGCAGACGGCGCGTCGTGCAGAAAAAAGTTTTTCCCGGCTATGTGCTCGTCGACATGATAGTCAACAACAATTCTTGGTTTGTCGTGCGCAACACTCAAAGTGTCACCGGTTTTGTCGGTTCCGAGAAAGATCCCATTCCGCTTAGTGCGGAGGAGGCCGACCGTATCTTGAACGAACTGATTGACGGACGCGCCGAAGACGACACGCTCGGATTTAAAGTCAACGACAACGTGCGAATCATCGACGGCATTTTTGAAAATCGTCTGGCTGTCGTCAAAGGTATCGACTCCGAAAAACAGCGGCTCAAAGTTCTCGTCGAGGATATGCCCGTTGATTTGGACGTCAGCCAAGTTGAAAAAATTTAATCGCCACTGCCGAAAGGAGGTGCTAACATGGCTAAAAAAGTCACCAAAGTCGTCAAGCTTCAAGTTCCTGCGGGTAAAGCCACACCCGCGCCGCCTGTAGGTCCCGCACTCGGTCAGGCGGGCGTCAACATTATGGCCTTCGTCAAAGAATTTAACGACCGCACGGCTCAACAGGCGGGCTTGATTATCCCCGTTGAAATTTCCGTCTACGAGGATCGCTCGTTCACGTTTATCACCAAAACTCCGCCGGCGGCAATTCTGCTCAAAAAAGCTGCGGGACTCGAAAAAGCTTCGGGCGAAGCCGGCAAAAATATCGTCGCCAAATTGCCCCGCGCCAAAGCGCAAGAGATTGCCGAACTCAAAATGAAAGACCTTAACGCGGCGTCTGTCGAGGCGGCAACACGCATGATTGAGGGCACTGCCCGTAGCATGGGTATCCAAATCGTCGCGTAATCACACAGCGGGAGATTAACATCGTTTGTACCGCGAGGAGGAATTTTTTATGGCAAAGCAAAGCAAACGCTTCCGCGAGTCGCAGGCTCTTGTCGAGCACGGTAAATTTTACACCGCCGACGAAGCCGTTGCGCTCGTCAAGCAGACCGCAACCGCCAAATTTGATGAGACCGTCGAAATGCACGTTCGTCTCGGCGTCGACCCGAAATATGCCGACCAACAGGTTCGCGGCGCAATGGTTCTGCCGCACGGCATCGGCAAGTCCAAAAAAGTTTTGGCCTTCGCCGAAGGCGAGAAGGCGCAAGAAGCTCAAGCGGCCGGCGCGGATTATGTCGGCTCCGCCGATTTAGTTGCCAAAATTCAGGGCGGCTGGTTTGACTTCGACGTTGCAGTTGCCACGCCCGATATGATGCGCATTATCGGTCGTCTCGGTAAGTTGCTCGGCCCGCGTGGCCTTATGCCCAACCCGAAACTCGGCACCGTCACGCCCGATATCGCCAAGGCAATCGCCGAACAAAAAGCCGGTAAGATTGAGTATCGCACCGACAAGCAGGGCAACATTCACTGCCCGATTGGCAAGAAGTCGTTCGAGGAGATCAAGCTCCGCGAAAATTATCAGGCACTGCTCGACACGTTGATTCGCGTTAAACCGGCGGCGGCCAAGGGGCAATACGTCAAGTCAATTCATTTGGCGGCGACCATGGGGCCGGGCGTTCCGATTCAAATTTAAGCTCCTTGCGCAAGAATTCCCCTACCTGGTGGTGGGATGAATTGCGCGGATTGAGTTTATACGTCGATTCAATTGAATATCTCTGACCGCAGACGGCAAGTTCGGCACGCCGATTAAAGTGCTTGCTCAGGTCGAACGCAACTTTGCAATAAAAAGTTCCTTAGGTCTGCGCGGTAGAAGGACTTTTGTTTAATGTGGAATTTTAAATTAGGATAGAGATTAGGAATTAATGCGACGTTGCCGACGAGGCAACCATACAATTAAACATTCCTAATTCCGCATTCCTAATTGTTAAAAGTGGGAGGTGAAAATTTATGGCAGTTACCAGCAAAGTTACTCCTCAGAAACAAGCCGTCGTCGCCGAAATTCAAGATTGGCTCACGAACTCGAAAGGCCTCGTGCTCACGAGCTATCGCGGACTTAACGTCGCCACCGATACTCAACTGCGCCGTGAACTGCGTGCGGCGTCTGTTCAATACAAAGTCGTCAAAAACACCATGCTCCGCATCGCCGCCAAACAGGCCGGCATCGAAGGTCTTGATGCGCACTTGGAAGGCACTACGGCTATGGCTTTTTCCACTGAAGACGCCGTTGCTCCGTCTAAGGTTCTGTGCGACTTCATAAAGAAAAACAAACTCGAAGACCCCGGCATCCTCACCATCAAAGTCGGCATGGTCGAAGGCAAAGTTATCGACGCGGCGGACGTCAAAGCTCTGGCCAATTTGCCGAGCCGCGAAGAACTCGTTGCCAAACTCTTGGGCAGCATGAACGCTCCGATTGCCAACTGCGTCGGAGTTCTGTCCGCCGTCATTCGCAATTTTGTCGGCGTCGTCGATGCTATTCGCGAAAAGAAGGAAAAGGAAGCGGCTTAATTCGCGTGAACTTTTTTTACTGAAACTGGAGGTTACAATACAATGACTAAAGAAGAAATTATGCAAGCTATTGAAAGCATGACGGTTCTCGAACTCAGCGAACTCGTCAAAGCCATGGAAGAACGTTTCGGCGTGAGCGCGGCGGCTCCGGTTGCCGTTGCGGCGGCTGCTCCTGCGGCGGCTGCGGCTGAAGAAGAAGAGAAGACCGAATTCGACGTCATCCTTGCCAACATCGGCCAAGAGAAAATCAAAGTCATCAAAGCCGTCCGCGAAGCTACCGGTCTCGGCCTCAAAGAAGCCAAAGCTCTTGTCGATGGCGCACCCTCTCCTGTCAAAGAGAAAATCTCCAAAGCCGACGCCGAAGCTCTCAAAGCCAAACTCGAAGAAGTCGGCGCGACTGTCGAAATCAAATAATTTTTGCAAGCGTATGGAAATTTTTATAAACCTCCGCTCTCGGGCGGAGGAAATTATTTTTGTCGGAGGTTTAACGCCGTGGAAAATTTTTCAAGTCACAGTGACGCACGAATTTGTCGGGCGTATGAACTTGCCGTTGCCGCTCACCGCGGACAAGTCGACAAGGCCGGCGTCGATTACATCAATCACCCGCTGACGGTCGCCGCGCATGTCGGAGAAAATATTTCTGCCGTAATCGTCGCACTGCTCCATGACGTGGCGGAAGACACGCCTTTGACGGTCGAGAAGTTGCGCGAAGAAATTCCGCTCACCGACGAAGAATTCCAAGCCTTGAAACTTCTGACACACGACGAAAAAATTTCTTACACGGATTACGTCATGCGACTTAAGTCGAACGCGTTGGCAAGAACCGTCAAGCTCGCAGACCTGCGCCACAATTCCGACTTGTCGCGCATAAAAAATCCTGCGCCGAAAGATTTTGCCCGCGTTGAAAAATATCGTGACGCGCTGAAAATTTTGCTCGCCGACGAGTAAACTGCACAAAATAAAATCCGCCGTCAGTCTCCTGTTTCGGGGACAAGACGGCGGATTTTTTATGCGCTGAATTTTTCAAGTGAACATGTTGACGAAATTCCAAGCCGTTCCGCCGGAAAGCGCGGCAGTCTGATTTTTCTGCACGGCGTAGAGCGATTCGGTCGGCTCGTCGCGTCTGTCGTTAAGATAATCCGTAACCGACGGGAAAAGGTTTTCGCGCTGAGAATTGGCAAGCTCCAAGTTGCGGTTTAGTTGCCCGACCAAACCATTTTGACCGAGCACCGCGCCGACGTTTCCGGAGTTTTCGTTGAGGGCGTTGGCAAACCGCTCCTCGTTCACGCGCAGACGACCGTTCTCGGTTACGGTAATTCCGACGGAGTTAAGCGACTCGGTGAAATTTCCGGCGTTGCCAAAGTTGCCGGCAAGCGCACTCATTCGGCCGGACATGCCGCGGTTTTCGTTGAAGTAACTGACGGCGTCGTTAAACCTGTCGACGAGATTGCGCACGTTTGAAAGCGCGGCGTCGGCGTTCTCTTCGCGAGTCAAGTTTATCTGTTCGACGGCGTTATTCTGCGTACGTTCGGCGTCTTCTTCGGTCACGAGATATTGCGCGGCAAAGCGTTCGGTCTCCTGGCGACGCGTGCGAGCATTTTGCTGAGCGCGTTCACGAGAATCGTTGACAATTTGTTCCGTGCGTTCAATGGCGGTCTGTTCGTTGTCGACGGCTCGTTCATGGGCGGCGACGGAGATTTGCTCTGTGCGCTCGTGTTGAAGACGGTTGTCGGTTTGATTCTGTCTGATTGCGGTGTCGACGACTTGAGCGGAGTTTTCGCGTTGAATTTGTTCGGCCGTCCGTGTTTGTTGACGGGTGGCGGCTTCGGCAATTTGTTGATCGCGTTCGCGTTGAGCCTGCGCACTATTCTGCATGCGTTCGCGGGTGATGTCGGCGATTTGATCTGCCTGTTCGCGTCTTGCCTGACGATTGTCTTCGAGCTGATCACGGGCGGCGTCGGCAAATTTTTGAGCACTCTCGCGCCGAGCTTGCTCGTTCTCCTGCGCCTTGGCACGAACGGCGGCTTTTGTCTGCGCGTCGGATTGAACGGACTCTTGAAATTTGTCGGCGGATTCTTTCAGCGAAGAAAGTGTCTTGTCGAATTCGGAGTTGAACGACTCTCGCTCTTCTTCGTAGGTGCCGAGCATCTCGCTGATGTTCGAGCGCAGGCCGAAAGTTGAATTGACCATCTCGTTGGCAGAATTCATCGGCCCGTTTATGAGCACGGACTTGCTTGCCGAATCGAAGTCCGTTCGGAAAATCTTGGCAGACACGTCAGCCGTCAAGTTTCTCTGCGCGGCAATCGAATTAACGGTCGGCATGGTGGTTCCTCCTCTCCAAAAAACAAACAATCCTTGTTGGCGGTATTTTATAATTTAAGCGTTTGAACTGCAAGCCTTGCGGCAAAAATTTTCGACGAGAGCGCAATTATATGATATAATTTCGGAAAATTTTTTGGAGGATTTCGGATGGTCAAAATAATTTTTTCCGACATGGATGGCACGCTTCTAACGAGCGCGAATAAATTGCCCGACGGCTTTGACGAGACGATGGCCGAACTCAAACGCCGCAACGTAATTTTCGCGCCGGCCAGCGGTCGACAATATTTTTCGCTACTCCGTTCGTTCGAGAAGTACCGCGACGAATTTTTATTCTTGGCGGAAAACGGCACGCTCGTCATGCACAAGGGCAAAGAAATTTTCAGCAGTCCAATCGACTTCGACGCGGCCAAAAAAGTTTTGGCGGCGAGTGAAAGTTTCGTCAACATTTTGCGCGTCTACTGCGGCAAGAAAGACGCTTACATTTTGCGCGAACAGAACATGCCCGAATTCCGCACCGAGCTGGAAAAATATTACACGCACACCGGCGTTATCGACGACTTCGATGCAATCGACGATATTCCGCTGAAAGTTTCATTCTTCGACTTGACCGGCAACGCCAAGAAAAATATTTACGACAAGTTCGCGCAATTTTATGACACGTTGCAAATCGTCCTAAGCTCCGATTTTTGGGTTGACGTGATGTCGCCGGGCATTAACAAAGGCGTAGCCGTCAAAAATATTCAGCGCGTCATGAATCTCAAGCCGGAAGAGTGCGCGGCCTTCGGCGATTACCTCAACGATTTGGAAATGATTCAAGCCGTCGGCTACGGTTTTGCCATGGCGAACGCGCACCCCGACTTGAAGGCGGTTGCAAAGTTCGAGACGACCGGCAACGATCAAGCGGGCGTAATCGCGGGCATTAATAAGCTCATCTCCTGCGGGTTAATTTAAATGGTTACGGCAATCTTTCCGGCCGCCGGTGCAAGTCGTCGCATGGGCGGCGGCGTCAATAAAAATTTGTTGGAGCTTAGGGGCGAACCGATTTTGATTCGCACGCTGAAAATTTTTTCGCAAGTTGAGCGCGTGAACTTTTTAATCATCGTTGTCGCGGCGCACGAGGTTAACTCGGTCGAACAGCTCCTGCGCGGCATTGACGGTCTTAAGCCGTGGCGTGTTAGTGTCGGCGGAAGCGAGCGACAATTTTCCATTGCCAACGGTCTCAAACTTCTGCCCGACGACGCGAAAATAATTTTAGTGCACGACGCGGCGCGGCCTCTCGTCACGGTGCAGACGATTGACGACGTGATTGACGCGGCAAAAATTTTCGGCGGAGCAATCGCGGCCGTTCCCGCCAAAGACACAATCAAAGTCGTCGACGAGCAAGGTTTTGTTCGACACACGCCGCCGCGCAGTGAACTCGTCCTCGTGCAGACGCCGCAGGGCTTTCGCCGCGAAATTCTGTTGCAAGCTTATGCACAAGCCGCCGAAGAAAATTTTTTGGGCACGGACGACGCGAGCTTAGTCGAACGAATCGGCACCCGAATAAAAATCGTCACGAGCGGCTACGACAACATCAAAATCACCACGCCCGAAGACCTTAACATTGCCGAAACTCTT
>CAMZDU010000051.1 GCA_947305445.1 uncultured Selenomonadales bacterium | reverse complement strand
TGGCGCGTAAAAACCGCACGATAGTTCACGTAACAATAGTGGCCGTCTTTGCGGCGGGAGAACAGATACATTGACAGCTGAGTTTCGCCGCGTTTAAAATGAACTTTGATGTTGTCCGCGTCGAACATGGCAAGAAATTTTTCGCGCTCTTCTTCAATGGGATAATTCGCCGCACGCAGATGAATCAGCTCCGAATACGGACGAATAACAGAGTCGGTGCCAAACATGTCGCGGCCTTGAATATCCTCAACTTTGTTGCGCGTGAGGTTTGCACGGAGCATGGAAAGCGTCCGCTCATTGGCGCGATAAAAATTGTCGCCGATTGTCATGTAAGTCGTCTGCAGTCGTTGAGCGTAGACTTTAACCGACGTCACGTCGAAGAACGTACAGTAAATATAATTTTCGCCGAAGTCGTCAATAAATGTGTACGTCACGTTGCACCAGACAATTTCGCCGTGAGAAGTCATTTGCCGCACGGTCAAATCTTTGGTGCCGTCTTCGGAGACGCGGCGACGAAGCATGCGTTTGACGGCAAGTCGGTCGTCGGGGTGCGTGAAGGCGATAACGCCGCTCTCTTTAAAAAAATTCAGCGCGTCGTCAACGGAGCACTCGACGAGCTTGGCAAATGCCTTCGACACGAAGACGACTTCAAAGCGGCCGTCGTTCCTGTCACGCAAAAGAAGCGACGCATTCTCCACTTGACGTATCGTCCGCAAAAAATTGGTTCGCGCAAATTTTTTGTCGTGTTCGGTCACGTCGGTGAGTATGAATCCGACAAAAGGTTGCGGCAAATTTTTCAGCGGCGTCGATAAAAATTTATCGCCCGAAAAATTTTCGCCGACAAGTTCGCCGACAAAGTCATCCGTTTTGTCCAAGCTACTCCACAGTTGAGCGAACGGCTCATTACCGAAGACAATACGATAATCGTACGGAGAACCGTCCGCATTCAAAACGGGTTTGCAGATAATTATATTGATTGGCAGTTCGTCGTACTTCGACGTATCAAACGGCAATGGACTGTTCATAAGAATTCCTCGCTATCAAAAAAAAATTTTGGCGGCCGAGACTCGCAGTTGAATCTCGCGCCGCCATTATAACAGCTAATCTGGGTTTGTACATAAAAATTTTTTGTCGAGCACAATTAAGTATAGATTTTGTGTTTAACGCGGTCGTGCTCTTCAGCTTTTTTGGCGTCGTTCCAGCGGTCGGTAGTGCCGACGAGATAGCCGGTTATCCTGCGGATACGCTCGAATTTTTCACCGCGGGCGGTGTAGCTGACATCAACAAGGCCGTCGTCGCACAACTTAACGTTAATGGTTTTGAGCGGCTCGCTTACACGCCCGCGCACATAGGCAATGTAATTGGCGGCCTCTTCGCGTGTGGCGTCGTCCAAGCCGACGAAATTAACCTTCACGCCGTCAACAATCATGATGAATCACTTCCTCAAATCAATTTTTTTATCATCAGGCAAATCGAGCGTGCGAATCGGGAAAGGAATGTTTATGCCCTCTTCGTCGAAACGCTTCTTTATTGCCTTGATGAATTCGTGCTTCAGGAGATATTGGTTGGTGAACGTTTGCACGTGCATAACCGCGTTGAAGTCAATCGACGAGTCGTTGAAACACTGATAACGAACGACAGGCGCAAGTTTATTCCTGTCGATGCCGTTCACGTCGAAATACGGCTCGTAACCGTCAACTTTAATCTGCAACTCGCGGGCAACTTCAACCGTCACGCGCTCCACTAAATCCAAATCGCTGTCGTAAGAAACGCCGATAGGCACGACGACGATAATGTCATCACGCGGCTGAGAAAAATTCATTGTGACCGAGCCGGCGATAACTTTGTTCGGAATAACGACCACGCTACCTTCATTGGGCGGCATGATTGTTATATAACGCCAATTAATGTCGGTGACGCGGCCTTCGTCGCCCGTGGAAAGTTTAATATAATCGTTGACACGCAACTGTTTGGAGATGATTATCTGCAAGCCGGAAAAAATATTCTCCAGTGTTTCGCGCACGCCGAAGGCCACTGCCATACCGCCGACGCCCATTGCCGTAATAATCGGCGCGATTGAGATTCCGTAGTCTTGCAAAATTATAAGTGCACCCGAAGCGTAAATTGCCACGCGGAAAATTGTATCGAGCAGTGTCGATTGCGTCATGTCGCTCGTGCCGGAAAATTTCATGCGTATGAAACCCGACAACGTCCGCTCACAGACTCGCGTCAACGAGAACACGATTACCGTGAACAATATGTACGAAAAAATTTTGACGAGGCCGGCCGGCAAATCGTTTGACGTGTTTACAATCCAGTAAAGACCCGTCACCAAACACAGCGATATGGGCACACCGCGCAACGCTCGGAAAAAAATTCCAATGATTTCGGAGTCGGTAGACTTGACGCGTTGTTCAAGCTTTCGCGTCAACAGCTGATTGAGTGCGATGCCGATACACAGTGCGATTACCAAAATGCACGCCGGAACAATGAGCTTTTGCCCCAACGCCAGCCAGTCAATTTTGTCGAGATAATTCAAACAAAACACCTCTTGCCTTGAAAAAAATTTGTCGACGATATATTATGATTGCCCGCTTATATTTGAAGGAGATGATCACATGAACTTCGGCGGGCGAACGTGACGGATTTGGGTTACATTATGACGTTGCAGTTCACGCCGGAAAATCGGAAATTTATCGTTCCGTTTGACGAGGACTATCACCGTGCGATTATAAATTCAGACGGCGCGGAAAAGTTGGACATCATAATCGAAGAGATTGATACGGGATTGCCCGCAGGTTACTTCATGTTGCGCGAGCTGGATTCGCCCTGCGCGGAGTATACTCACGTCATTATCGGCCGCAAAGGTTTGGGCTACGGCCGCGAGGCTCTGAAACTTCTGCTCGCCTGGACGTTCGAGACCAAAAAATTTCACCGCGTGTGGATTGATTGCAAGGGAAGGTTAAACTCCGCGAGCCGGATTTCGTTTGCAAGGAGTATAACTCAATCGCGCTACATCTTTACGAGAGTTCGGGTTTCGTGCGCGAAGGTGTCTTGCGCGAAATAATTTTAAATGACGGCGTCTACGAAAATTTGATTGTATTCGGAATGCTGGAGAGCGAATATTTTGCTAAACAGGACGGCTGATTGTCGTCAATCGGAGGTGACGCACCATCTGTTTTCGTTGCGGCTGAAAGTATCATCTTAACATGTTGCGAACGATTTAAGCTTGCCAATCTCGCGCATGATTTCCTGTGCAAAAGCGTCGAGCGCGTCTTTGTCTTTAGTCGAGCCGGAAAATTTCATCGGCGTGCCATAGACGACGGCCAACTGTGGAAATTTCACTTCGGACGAAAAAATCTTCTCGGTGTTGACTATTGCGGCGGGGATAATCGGAGCTTTGGTCATTGCCGCAATAAGACTGACGCCTGCTTCCGCACGAGCGAGTTTGCCGGTTTTCGAGCGCGTGCCTTCGGGGAAGATGCCGAAACATTTTCCGTCGCGCAAAATTTTCACGGCGGTCTTGATTGCCGATTTGTCAGCCGCGCCGCGCTTGACGGGAAAGACGTGCAGGGCGCGACAGACAGCCGCCATAATCGGATTTTTAAAAAGTTCTTCCTTGCCCATGTAGCAAATTTCGCGGTCAATGAAAGTTCCGAGGAAGGGTGGATCCCAGTTGCTGACGTGATTGGCGGCCAAGATGAATGCGCCGGTTTCGGGAATATTTTCTGCGCCGATGACACGCGTCCTAAGAATCAATCCGTACCAGAAGCGGCACAGCACTTTAAAAATTTTGTAAAACATTCGGATTATATCCTTTTAGCAATTAAAAATGTGAATTTAGTTTACGCGTTGTGAGGAACAAAATACATTGAAGAAGCGCAATTCACTGTTAACTAAACAAAGCCATGCTGTTTCAGCTGACGATAAACCGAGTAGCACGCCAACGGAAAGCTGACAATTATTCCGACGAGCCGCCCTTTGCCGTCGAGTTGAAAATAATCATCTGCAAGCCCGCCCGCGTACAGACAAATAAAAATCACGGCGGCGATATAAATCCCAACGCCTGAGAGTATCGCCGCCGCTTTCCAAAAATTATTCATGTGTCAGACAAGCACGCTCGCCAGACGAACAAGTTCGGGGTCGAGCGGCTTTTTGTTGTTAACCGAATCGAAAAGGTTAATTGAAACGACTTTGCCTTCATCGAAGCCGAATACGACGTTGGAGACGCCGGAGATAATTGCAAGTGCTGCACGTTCGCCGAGCTGGCTGGCCTTCATGCGGTCTTCCACGGTCGGGGAGCCGCCGCGCTGAATGTGACCGAGGATTGAAACGCGGGTATCAATGCCGGTCTTCTCCTCGACGACGTTCTTCAAGCCGACGCCAGAACATGCGCCTTCCGCCACGACGATAATGCTGTAGCGGCGGCCGCTCTTGTAGGATTCGACAATCTCTTCGCACATCTCGTCAATGTTGTATTTGACTTCGGGGACGATGATATATTCTGCGCCGGAGGCAATGCCCGAAACCATGGCGAGCCAGCCGGACGTATGTCCCATGACTTCAACGACCATGATGCGACGATGCGCCGAGGCGGTGTCGCGCAATTTGTTAATCGCTTCGACTGCGGTGTTAGCGGCGGTATCGCAACCGATTGTATAATCCGTGCCCCAAACGTCGTTGTCAATCGTGCCTGGTAAACCGACAATCGGAATGCCGCCCATCTTCGACAGGAGCGAGCCGCCCGTCAACGAGCCGTCGCCGCCGATAATGACCAGACCTTCAATCCCGTGTTTTTGGAGATTATCCAAGCCTTTACGGCGTCCTTCTTCCGTCTTAAATTCTTTACAACGCGCCGTGCCGAGAAAAGTTCCGCCACGCTGAATCAAATCGCTGACGCTTCTGCGACTCAACTCTTCTATTTCGTCATTGAGCATGCCTTTGTATCCGTTATGGATACCAAAAACTTTCACGCCTTCATAGAGCGCAGTTCTGACAACCGCACGCGCCGCCGCGTTCATGCCGGGGCTGTCGCCACCGGAAGTCATTACCGCTATAGCATTTACCATATCTGTCCCCTCCCGCTCATTGTGCCGGTTGAAAAATTTCACGGTGTTATTGTAAGAAATTTTCAAAGAATTGTAAAGCAAAATTTCAGCTGTCACCATGTAAAAGAATTTTAAAGCCCCCGTCGCTATTGCGTGGAGTTGTTGACAACGCCTTATCGAGTTTGCAATCATTTCAAATAAACAGAAAGCGATTGGCGGTTTGCAAGGAGATTGAAGTTACAAAAATTTATGAACCGCCCGTGATTCAAGAGGACAAAAAACTTGCAAACGTTGTTAACGGTTGATATACTTTCACGGCAAATTACAGCTTGATCGGAGAGTGACATTGTAAACGTGACTGATAAAAATTTTTTAACGAGAATGATTGCGTGCGTGGCGGTGCTGATGATTTTTCTAGGCGCGGTCATGAACAATTGCGAGGCTAGGAAAAAAGTCGTTCGCGAAAAAATTTTGTACATACCCCACGACAGCCGACCAATCGTCACCAAACAGACAGTCGAGGTGCTCGAAAAGGCCGGCATTCAAATTGTCACGCCGCCCGAAGAAATTTTGGGCAACCGCGAAAATCTCGGCGACCCGGATTTGCTCTGGGACTGGCTCAATAAAAACGCCACCAAAGATTTAACGGCCGCGGTAATTTCGTCGGACGCGCTCCTTTACGGCAGTCTCGTTGGCTCGCGCAAGCATGAATACACCGGAGATGAAGTGCTGGCTCGCGCCGATTTGTTTACGGAATTTCGCCGCAAGCACAAAAAAATTCCGCTGTACGTTTTCGGCTCGATAATGCGCACGCCGCGCACGGGTCTGGCTTCGGGCTACGAGGAGCCGGATTATTATCGCTACTACGGCGCGAATATTTTTCGGCTGACAGAGCTTATGGACAAGCGCGAGCTTGAAGGTTTGACGACACGCGAGATTAAGGAGTTTAATTTTTTGCACCGGCTGATTCCCCCGCGAGCTATTGAAGATTGGATCGGTCGTCGCGAAAAAAATTTTGACGCCAACAAAAAATTAATCGACTGCGCCCGCAACAAGACGTTTGAATATCTGTTGCTCGGTCGTGACGACAACGCGCCCTATTCGCAAACTCACAACGAAGGCCGCAAACTTTTGGAATACGGTCGCGGACTCGGCGCGGGCAAATATCTGACGACGGCGGGTATCGATGAAATTGGGCTTGTGCTGTTGACGCGGGCGGTTAATCATCACGCGAACGCCTCGCCGAAAGTTTTCGTCAAGTACAACCGCGGACGCGGTGCGCAGACAATTCCGGCCTATTCCGACGAGATGATTGATAATTCGATTCGCTCGGCCATAATTGCCACCGGCTCGACTTTCACCGACGATGAGGCTCGCGCAGATTTTATTTTGGCGGTCAACACAAATCCCGACGGCAAAACTTTTGAGGCGGACACCGAAATAAATAACGGCAAGGTGCGTGACGGCACGAAATTTTTTGTCGACACGGTGCAGGATTACGTCAACAGCGGCCGCAAAGTTATCGTCGCCGACGTCGCTTTTGCAAACGGTTCGGACAATGCGCTCATGGAGCAATTTCGTCGACGCGGGCTGTTGTTCAAAATTCAAGCTTACTCCGGCTGGAACACGCCGACAAATTCTTCGGGCTTCGCGCTGAGCACGGGAATTCTTTCCGCACGCATGAAAGAAAATTTTATTGACGAACTGCTTTTGCGCCGCTATCTGGACGACTGGGCTTATCAGGCCAACGTTCGGCAAATCGGTGCGGCCGAACTGAATTGGATTGCCGGCGACGGTCGCTACGAATTTTTAAACGACAAGCGCGACGAGGCCGCCGAAAATTGCGCGACGATGATTGCAAATTTCGCGCAAAGGAATTTGCCCGCCTTCACCGGCAACGACAACATTCGCGTGCGCTTCCCGTGGAACCGCATGTTCGAGGCGGATATTTCTTTCAGCAAATGACTAACCTTTCGGCTTCGCCAATTAGGAATTATGA
>CAMZDU010000050.1 GCA_947305445.1 uncultured Selenomonadales bacterium | reverse complement strand
ACTCAGAAGCAAGACCGAGTTTGGGGCTATCCGTTTTGTTATCCCATGATCAAAATAAAAGATAGTCGAACTGCCATGATTGCTTATCCTGAAAGACCGCATATAAACCAAGGAATTTGGATTGATGTTTTTCCGCTGGACATCGTACCTCCCTTTGAGAACAACAAAAAAAATTTTTATTTTCAAACGGCAAGAGAATTACTTTTGACGATTGCTTTTCCCGAAAAAATTCGAGAAGCGTTAAAAAATAATCAAAGATTTGCCGTTGACAGTAATGAGCTTAAGAAATTTCTCAAACTTTCTCATCGACAAAAGGCTACGTTCTTTGATAATTTTATGCTCAAAAATTTCTCGTATTCGGATTACATTAACCAATTTCGTGATTGTGTCATAACAAATAAGGCTGTCAGATACAACATCGAAGATTTTAAAGATACCGTGTCTTTGCCTTTCGAGAAGATAAAAATTCCTGTACCTGTCGACTATGACAGAATTTTAACTACGGGTTATGGTGATTGGCATAAACTCATCTTTACTCATGCGCACGTTTTGGACTACAGCGCAAACATTTCTTCTACCGATTATTTTGCTGCCAAAGAACAAAAAATTTTTTCGGTGAACATTGATTCGACAGCAAGAGTTTTAACGAGAGATTATCCAAGTGAATAAATTTTTTAGGAGGTGACATGCGGCAGAAATTTTTCTTGCCGCAAATTTTTTATGGCTAACATTGCTTTATTGATGGCGGGCGGCTCCGGCGCAAGAATGCATCAAAATATCCCCAAGCAATTCATCACGATAAACGACCGCCCCGTAATTGTTTACACCATGGAGGCTTTTCAACGCCACGTCGACATTCAAGCCATTGCCGTTGTCTGCATAAGCGGTTGGGAATCCGTCCTGCAAGCTTACGCTGACCAGTTCAACATAACCAAGCTCAAGCACATTATCGCGGGCGGCGACAGCAATCACAATTCCATTCGCAACGGACTTTTTGAGGTTGAAAAGCATTACAAGCGCGACGATATTGTTCTGATTCACGACGGCATTCGCCCGATGGTCTCCGAGGAAATTATTTCCGACTGCATCATCACCGCGAAAAAATACGGCAGCGCAATTTCTTCCGTGCCGTGTTATGAACCTGTTATGCGCACCGAGGACGGTTTGCAAACGTGCGACTTCTACCCGCGTGAAAAATTGCGCCGTTCACACACGCCGCACGGTTATCCGATCGGCAAAATCTGCGACATGTATCGCCTTGCGGCAGAACGCGGCATAACCAATTCAACATCCTCCAACACGCTTTTGTTCGAGCTGGGCGAGCAAGTTTATTTTTCGGCGGGCTCCGAAAAAAATATCAAGCTGACCACCGTCGAGGACATCGAAATTTTCAAAGCCCTGCTTGTCGCCAAAAAGACCGAGTGGCTCAAGTGAGGTGCCGACATGTATATTAAGCACGAAATTTACGCGGCGGACGTTAAAAATATTGCCGATGAAAATTTGCCGTGGAATAAGCTTGCGAGAAAAACTTTGCTCCTTACCGGCTCAAGCGGGCTTATCGGTACGCTGATTGTTGACGTGCTCATGATGAAGAATCGCCGCGACAATTTGAACGTAAAAATTTTGGCGGCGGGTCGCAATGAAAAAATTGCCCGCGAACGCTTTGCAGACTACCTCGGCGACAAAAATTTTTCATTCGTCAAGCTGGACGTCAACGCGCCGATTGACCTTGAGCAACCCGTCGATTTTATCATTCACGCGGCGAGCAATACGCACCCGATGCTTTATTCGACGGATCCCGTTGGCACAATGACCGCCAATATCCTCGGCACGCACAATCTGCTTGAGTTCGGGCGTCGCAAAAATATTGAGCGATTTTTATTCGTGTCCAGCGTCGAAGTTTACGGCAAAGTTCTTAACGCCGAGGATCTCTTCGACGAAAAATATTGCGGCTACATTGACTGTAACACCGTCCGCGCAGGTTACCCCGAATCAAAACGCGCAGGCGAAGCTCTTTGTCAGGCGTATATCAGTCAGCACGATATGGACGTTGTCATTGCGCGGTTATGCAGGATTTACGGTCCGACAATGCGCCTGAACGATTCAAAGGCGATGAGCGAATTTATCATGAATGGCGTGCGCGGCGAGGATATTGTCCTGAAAAGTCAAGGCTTGCCGAGATTTTCCTACTGTTACGGCGCGGACTGCGTGAGCGGTATGCTTTACTGTCTGCTCAACGGCAAATGCGGCGAGGCTTACAATGTTGCCGATTCAAGCGAAATTCTTTCCTTGCGCGAAATTGCCGAATATATCAGTTCTTTGGCAGGGCGCAAGGTTGTCTTCGAGTTGCCGAGCGAAACGCAAGCCAAAGGTTTTTCTAAAGCCCCCGCCGCCATTTTGACTAACGACAAATTGCGCGGCTTAGGTTGGTCGCCCAAAGACGACACGCGCTCCGGCGTCAAAAAGACCGTGGAAATTTTGAAGTCAATCGAAGGTGTTTGAATGTTTCTTTATCGCAAGCCGACGTTCGCGGACGTCGACGAAATGCACGACTTGATTGCATTTTACGCGGCTAAAGGTGTCATGTTGCCCAAGCCGCACAGCACGCTTTACGAAACTTTGCGCGAATTCGTCGTTGCGGAGGATGTCGCCACAAAAAAAATTGTCGGCATCGGCGCACTGCACTTGACCTGGAACGAACTTGCCGAGGTGCGCTCAATGGCGGTGCACGAAGATTTTTCGCGGCGCGGAATCGGCTCGGCAATCGTGCGAAAACTTCTGGAGGAAGGTCGCGCAGTCGGCGTCAAAGAGTTTTTCACGTTGACTTATCGTCCGGATTTTTTTAAATCGCTCGGCTTCGAGCTGACGACTAAAGAATCATTGCCGCACAAAATTTGGAAAGAGTGCATCGAGTGTCCGAAATTTCCCAACTGCGACGAAATGGCAATGACGCTCAATGCCTGACGCACAAAAATTTCTGTTTGTCAAATAAAAAAATTTCCGTTTTGCCTCTGACAGGCAGGGCGGAATTTTTTTGCGTAGAATTTTTATCGCGACAAAAAATTTCTGGAGGCTAATCCAATGACGGAAAACAACCGTACGATTCACATTAAAGGTGTCGGACACGCCGAGCAAGCTCCTGACCGCGTCGTCCTGTCGCTGAGCTTAACTGCGCAAAACAAAGAATATTCCGCCGCGTTGAAAATTGGCAGTCAGCAAGTCGAGATGTTGCGCGAAGCAATCGTCGAGGCCGGTTTCAACGCCGACGACCTCAAGACGACAAATTTTGACGTGCGCACCATTTACGAGGACGAAGAATATCGCGAGACCGGCACCAAACGCTATCGACAAATTTTCGTCGGCTTCGAGTGTCATCACAATTTGCAGATAAGCTTCGACCTTAACAACGCCAAACTCAACGCGGCGATTGATACGATTGCAAACTGCCTGTCCGAGCCGAAAATTTCTGTCGCGTTCACGATTAAGGACACCGACGCCTTTAACGACAAGCTGTTAAAATCCGCCGCCCGCGACGCCAAACACAAGGCAAAAATTTTATGCGCGGCCGCCGGCGTCAAACTCGGCAAACTTCTCGACATAAATTACTCTTACGACGAAGTTGTTGTTCGCCGCGAGGTGAACTTCGAGCCGCAAGCCGTGCTCGGCTGTGCAAGCGATACGGCCTTCAACTTCCAACCCGAAGACGTCAAAGCGAACGACACCGTTGATTTTCTGTGGGAGATTGAGTAAATGGCCTGGGAAATTAAATTCACAGGTGGTTATTGGCACGGCGAATTGACCGCGACGGGAATTTTTTACGGCGAGCAATGGGCATTGGCTCTCACTGACGGTAGCAGACAGCATTGCTGTATCGGCTCGAATGATTATCAAAAAAATTTTGGCGGAGGCGAGTAAATGGCGCAACAAATAAAATTTACAGTCGGCAACACGACGAGCGGCTACAAGTCGGTTGAATTGACAATCCTCGGCAACAGAATCGCTTATAAAATTTTGCGCAACGGTCTGCTTGAGGTGGCTCAAAAAAATTCTTCTTCCGTTGAAATTTCGCGTTCGCAACTTGAAGAACTCGACGCGCTGGATATTTTTTCGTGGGAAGAAAATTATACGTCGGATTTGCGTAGCGGCGTGCATTGGTCGCTGACTTTCACCGCGGGCAAAAAAATTTATCGCGGGCGCGGCGCGAATGCTTATCCAGAAAATTGGCGGCGATTTTTGGATTGGCTCGACATGTTTGTGCCGGAGTTACGCCTTGTCAATCGCAGACGACTGGAGCGCGTGAGTTTTTCTTACGACGACGAGAAATTGATACTCGACCGCAACGACAAGACTTTGACGCTCGATAAAAAAAATTCCTCGCACATTTACGACGCGGGCACACGGATAAAAAAAATTTTCGACTTGTGCCAAAAAATTCTCGACAACGCGGATTTTGCCGACGACGAATCAAATTTCGGCTCGCAGGTGAATTTCGAAATTATTCGCCACGACGGCTCGACCGAAAATTTTGAGACGATTTACGACGAAAATTTTTTGCCGGGGCTTGCGAATTTTCTGGAGGAAATTCAAACCGTTATCGACGACTTGACCGCAAAAATTTTTTCGCCGGAGACTGCCGACGCCGTATCGAATCAAGGCAAATATATTCTGTGCAAGGTGCAATTTCCCGGCAGTTACAAGCTGTACACCTACCAAACCGACGACGAGACGCTTGCCGTCGGCGACGCGGTGGACGTGCCCGTCGGACGCTATAACGAGGTGACGCAGGCGCGGATTGCGGATATCGGTTACTTTGAAGCTTACGAGGCACCGTTCCCAATCGACAAGATAAAAAAAATTATCGGCAAGCATGTCGTTGCCGATTGGGAAAATTCTCATTAATCATTTGTTGCGTCCGCAACAGTTTTTATATTTTTTGCCGGAGCCGCAAGGACACGGGTCGTTGCGGCCTATTTTTTTGCCGTCGGCGGTTTTGGGACGCTTGCGACTTTCGGCGGGTGAAGTTTCGTTGCCGTGGGAGGCTCGCGCCGTTTGCAAACGGTCTGTGACTTTTGCCTGTTCGCGGCGGACTACGGCTTCGGCTTCACGCGTCTCCTTGACGGTCGGTTTGACAGTAGGTTTGACGGTTGGTTCAGGCGGCGCGGACGGAGTATCGCCGGTCTCGCCGGTCTCATCGGTCTCGTCGGTTTCGTCGACTTCCGACGGCGGCGACTGAACAACGGCGACGTGATACATTGTCGTAGCAATCTGGTCTTGAATCGCGCCTTCCATCTCCTCGAACATGGCAAGGGCTTCGATTTTGTATTCGACGAGCGGCGCACGCTGACCGTAAGCTCGAAGGTTGATGCCTTCGCGGAGCATGTCCATGTGGTCGAGGTGCTCCATCCATTTATTGTCGACGATACGGAGCATGACGACTTTTTCAAGCTCGCGCATAACTTCCGCCGTGAACATTTGCTCGCGCTGTTTATAAGTTTCTTCGGCAAGACGTTCGAGGTGTTCTTTGAGTTCGTCGCGGCTCATGTTCGCCAGCTCGTCAACCTTCAACACACCGACGGGAGCAAAAATTTTCTCGGCGTCTTTTACAAGTTCGTCGAGTTGCCACTCTTCGGGATAAAGTTTTTCGTTAGCGTACTGATTCATTTCCGATTTGATGATGTGATTGACCATGCCGCGAATGTTGTCGCGAAGATTTTCGCCGCGAAGAATTTTGCGTCGCTCGCCGTACATAATCTCGCGTTGCTGATTCATAACGTCATCATATTCGAGCACGTGTTTTCGGATATCGAAGTTGCGCGCCTCAACTTTCTTTTGCGCGTGTTCAATCGACTTTGTAATCAGCGAGTGCTCAATCGGCTCGTCCTCTTCCATGCCGAGTTTGTCCATGACTTTGGCAATGGCTTCGGAGGCGAACAGCCGCATCAAGTCATCTTCAAGCGAAATATAAAATCTTGACTCGCCAGGATCACCTTGACGGCCGGAACGTCCACGCAACTGATTGTCAATGCGCCGCGATTCGTGCCGCTCCGTGCCGACGATAAACAGTCCGCCCAATTCCGGTACGCCCTCGCCGAGTTTAATATCCGTGCCGCGGCCGGCCATGTTCGTCGCAATCGTGACGGCGTTGCGCTGACCGGCGTCGGCGACAATCTGCGCTTCCTTCTCGTGAAATTTAGCGTTAAGGACGCTGTGAGGTATGCCGCGCTTTTTTAGGTAGCCGCTCAACTCTTCGGACTGTTCGATAGACGTGGTGCCGATTAAAACGGGCTGGCCTTTCGTGTGAACCTGCTCGACCAAATCGGTGACGGCTTTGTACTTGGCGCGCTTATTCTTATAAACAACGTCGGGGTGATCGGTGCGGCGCACGGGTTTATTTGTGGGAATGACGACGACGGGCAACTTGTAAATCTTGAGGAATTCGTCCTCTTCGGTCTTGGCGGTACCGGTCATGCCCGCGAGCTTGTTATACATGCGGAAATAATTTTGGAAAGTAATCGTCGCCAATGTCTGCGACTCGCGCTGAATCTTGACGCCTTCTTTAGCTTCAATGGCCTGGTGAAGTCCGTCGGAATATCTGCGGCCGGTCATAAGTCTGCCGGTGAATTCGTCTACGATAATAATTTCATCGTCGCGCACGACGTAATCACGGTCGCGTTTCATCAGGGCTTTGGCGCGGAGCGCGGCGGTAAAGCAGTGCGAATACTCGATATTTTCCGGCGCGTACAAATTTTGAATGCCGAGGAACCGTTCAATCTTCGGGACAACTTCATCATTTGGAGCAACGGTTTTCTGCTTCTCGTCGACTTTGTAATCTTCGCCTTCGCGCAAATTGGCAACGGCACGAGCCATCAGCGCGTAAATGTCGGTGGACTTCGCGCCCGGACCGCTGATTATAAGCGGCGTGCGAGCTTCGTCAATCAGAATCGAGTCAACTTCGTCGACTATGGCATAGTGCAACGGACGCTGAACCATTTGCTCTTCATGGACGACCATGTTGTCGCGCAAATAGTCGAATCCGAATTCGTTGTTCGTGCCGAAGGTG
>CAMZDU010000049.1 GCA_947305445.1 uncultured Selenomonadales bacterium | reverse complement strand
AATTTGTTGCAAAGCGCGATTCGCTCATTGCCACGTTGCCAATAGGTTACGCCGATGGTTACATTCGCGCTTACAAAAATTTTCACGTCGACATAGGCGGCAAGCTCGCGCCGATTGCCGGAAGAATTTGCATGGATCAAACGATGATTGACGTGACGGACGTTGCGGACGTTCAAATCGGCGACGAGGTTATTTTATTCGGCTCGCCTGCCGTGACGATTGACGATGCCGCCGTCATCTGAACACGATCAATTACGAAGTCACCTGCCTGGTCTCGGCGCGGGTGCCGAGGATTTTTGACGCCTGACTTACACGAGGCGAGAAGATTTTTTTTTGTACGCCGGTAAAAAATTTTTACGGAGGTATTTTATCATGAAGACAAGAAAATTGCGCGACTTGACGGTTTCGACAATCGGCATGGGTTGCATGGGCTTTTCTCACGGTTACGGCGCGTGCCCGCCCGAAAGCGAATCGATTCGGCTCATTCGTTCGGCTTACGAAGATTACGGTTGCACGTTCTTTGACACGGCGGAAGTTTATGCCGCTTACGAAAACGAAACTCTCGTCGGCAAGGCTCTCAAGCCCATTCGCGACAAAATTATTCTCTGCACGAAATTTATGCCGGAAGTTTTCTTGCCGGGGCAAGAGATTCCCGAAGGCAAAACTTCTCGCCGCGGCTTGAGAAATGCTGTAGAAAATTCTCTCAAGCGTTTGCAAACGGATCACATTGACTTGTATTATGAACACCGCGTGCCGCCGAATCGTGACGTAGCTGAGGTCGCCGAGTGGATGGGCGAACTGATTGCCGAGGGGAAAATCCTTGCTTGGGGCGTATCCGAAGCCACTCCCGAACAAATTCGTCGCGCTCACTCCGTTACGCCGCTTTCAGCCGTGCAAAGCGAATACTCCATTATGGAGCGCAAAGTCGAGGCCGAAGTCCTGCCACTTTGTCACGAACTCAACATCGGATTCGTCGCCTATTCGCCAATGGCCGGCGGATTTTTGAGCGGCAAGTACAATTCGCAATCAAAATTCGAGGGCGACGACGTTCGCCGAGTCATCACGCGCTTTTCAAAGGAGAACATGGACGCCAATCAAAGTTTGCTCGACTTGATTAAAAAATTCGCCGCCGAAAAAAATGTCACGCCTGCGCAAATTTCGTTGGCGTGGATGCTTTGCAAAAATGATTTCGTCGTGCCGATACCGGGCATGCGTCGTGACGAGCGGCTTAAAGAAAATTTCGGCGCGGCGGACGTTGAACTCACCGTTAAGGAACTTGCCACACTTGAAGTCGCGCTTGCAAACGTTACCATTCACGGTGACAGGAAGGACAGCGACATTCAAAAGCTCGGCACGATTAAAACTGTTGCCACGCATTAAAAAACGGCGGAAAATTCATCGCGATTGAAAATTTTCGCCGAAGTCCGCCGCAAATGCCAATACGAAAATTTTTTCCGCGCCGAGTGAGCGCAAAACTTTGCCGCACTCTTTGCAGGTTGTGCCCGTCGTGAAAATATCGTCGACGATTAAAATTTTTTGTCCGCGCAAGTCGACGTCTTCGGCCGGAGCAAACGCACCGCTTAAAATTTTTTCGCGATCACTTTTGCCGAGCTTGTAAAGTCTTGGCGTCTCCCGTGTACGAATCAGCAGATTTTTCAGCGGGAGATTTTTTTTTGCCAGCCACTCGCCGAAAATTTTTTCCGTCTGATTGAAACCGCGCTCCTTGAATCGGATTTCGTGGAGCGGCACGGGCACGGCGAAATTGACGCAACTCAACAACTGCAAAATTTCTTTGCGATCTGATGCATCGTCGAGGATTTTTTTGAGCGCGGGTATGACGCGCAAATCATTGTCGAACTTGAGCTTGCGCAACATGTCGCGGGAGCCGTCGTGGTATTTCGTCACACGCAAAACGCTGTCAATCGGCGCGGGTGCTCTGTCGTACAAATCGAGCCGCAAAATTTTTTTATCGCATGCCTCACACAGTCGATAGCGTTCGTCGACAATTTCGCGGCAAACAGGACAACGCGGCGGGAACAGGAAATAAATCAACGCCTCCCACAGCTCGCGAAAAAAATTCACTGCGCTCACCCCCGGAAAAATTTCTAATTCCTAATTGTAGCAGCGACGCACTCAACGTGAGACGTGAACGGAAACATGTCAACGGGTTGAATTTTTTTTGTACGGTAACCGAAGTCGGCAAGCGTCGACAAATCGCGGGCGAGTGTCGCGGGATTGCACGAGACGTAAATAATTTTTTCGGGTCTCATCGCCGCGAAGGTCTCCAAAACTTTTTTGTCGCAACCTGCCCGCGGCGGGTCGACGACGACAACATTTGCATAAGTATCAGCTTCGGCCAGACGCGGCAAAATTTTCACGGCGTCGCCGACAATGAACTCTGCATTGCGGACGCGATTTTCCCGCGCATTTTTTTTCGCGTCGGCAATGGCGGAGCTGACAACTTCCACGCCGATAACCCGTCGCGCACGTTTGGCCAGAAACAGCGAAATTGTTCCCGTGCCGCAATAAGCATCAATAACGGTCTCGTGCCCGCGCAATTCGGTAAAGTCGAGCGCGGTGCGATAAAGGACTTCGGCCTGCGCGGTGTTGACTTGGAAGAACGAGCGTGCCGAGATGTTGAACTTTAACCCGCCGATTTCGTCGCGTATGGTCGGCTTGCCGTACAAAATTTTTGTGTCGCGACCGAGGATAACGTTATTGTGATAAGTCTGTACGTTCTGCTGAATGCTCGTGACTTCGGGTAGCTCACGACGCAGGGCGCGGACAAAATTTTTTTCGTTTGGAAAATTTTTCGTTGCGGTGACGAGTACGACCATAAACTCACCGTCACAGCCGACGCGCCCCATCACGTGCCGAAGAAAACCTTTGTGCCTGTCTTCGTCGTAAGGTTGCAGATTGAATTGCGCGACGACTTTGCGAACGGCGGCAAGAATTTTATCGTTGGCGGCGTTTTGAATTTGACAACTTGTCGTGTCAATGATGTTGTGACTGCCGCGAGCGTAGCAACCGATAATCGGCTCCGACTTGGATTTGCCGACGGGGAATTGCATTTTGTTGCGGTAGCGCAGAGGATTTTTCATGCCGAGCGTGTCGAAGATTTTAACGCCGTCAAGTTTGGCGATACGTTCAATGGCGTCGACGACCTGTTGACGTTTCCACACGAGTTGCGCGGCGTAACTCATGTGCTGAAGTTGACAGCCGCCGCAATTTTTATACAGCGAGCAAAAAGGTTCAACGCGCTCGACCGAAGGCTTGACAATCTCGACAAGTCGGCCGACCGCGTAATTTTTTTTGACGGCAACGATTTCGGCGACAACCTCTTCATCGGGCAACGCACCCTCAACAAAAATAATAAGCTCACCGAGTTTGCCGACACCTTCGCCCGACGAGCCGAGTCCGTGAATTTTAATCAGCTGTAACATCGCGCATAATCCTCAAGTCTTCGGCGAGTTGAGTTTTGAGTTCGTCAACGGAAGCAAAAATTTTCTCGTCGCGCAATTTGCTCACGAAGCCGACAAAAATTTCTTCGCCGTAAATATCGCCGCTGAAGTTGTCGATAAAAACTTCCAGCCGCCGCCGCTGTGCTTTGAACGTCGGGTTGTCGCCGACATTGGCAATGCCGTTGAAAAATTTTCCGCGCACCTTGACGCGCACGACGTAGGCACCGTTCGGGAGCATGGCTCGTCGGTCGGAAATTTCCAAATTGGCAGTCGGAAAGCCGAGCTTGCGGCCGCGCTTGTCGCCGTTGACTACTTCGCCCGCGTAAGTAAAATTTCTGCCGAGCAACGCATTTGCGCCGTCAAGGTCGCCCGCCGCAATCAACGCCCGAATCCGTGTGCTGCTGACGGTCTTTCTGTCGACCGTGAAGGCCTGACAAACTTCTGCTCGGAAACCGTAATTTTCGGCCTCGCGCAGGAGCAGACGCCCGTTGCCGCGACCGAACCTGCCGAACGTGTAATTCGGGCCGGTGACGACGTAAGCCGGAGAAATTTTTTCGCGCAACAGCTCCAAAAATTCTTCGGGAGATTTGCGGCTGAATTCCTTTGTAAACGGAATCTCAATCAGCACGTCGACACTCATGTCCGAAAAAATTTCGCGGCGCAAATTTTTACTGCCAATCATAGGCGGCGCGGCGGGCGGGTCAATCACGGTCATCGGGTGATTCGAGAAAGTTAAGACCATGGCGGTGCCGCCGATTTTTTTTGCGGTGTTGAGTGCGTGACGAATAACTTGAGCGTGGCCGAGATGAACGCCGTCAAACATGCCGAGCGCGACGACCGGACGCGGATATTTTTTGGTCAAGCCGGCAAGCTTTTTTATAATTTCCAATGGAACACCCCGTTTCAATCGCCGAGCGCGGCGCGGATTGCCGAAATTTCTTGCGCAGTGAAAAGTCCTTCGGGCGACTCGCGAATCATTATATCGTGCAGACGTGCGCGGAGCGTCTCCAAATCTTTCGGCGCGGACGGATTTGCTTCAACCGCCGAACGAGTGATTGTCTGCGTCTGCGCGTCAACGTAGCGTTGCGTCTTGCTGATGATAATGTCGACAAGCCGACGGTTTTCGCGGTCGAGTTCGGGCGGCGCGGCAAGCATATGAATTCTCAACTGCTCGTCAATCGATTCGCGCTCCAATTCCTTAAGCCGCAACCAGAGTGCTTCCGCATTGAAATTTTCCGCTTCCGTATTTTGCAGACCGTCAAGAATGTTGTGATAAAGTTGCCAATTTCGATCAAGGCGGTCAATGTCCTTCTGATAGTCCGCGTACCAGTCGCCGAAAATTTTTTGCCGCTCCAAAAGTTCTTCGCGTTGCGCCCGCGTGATTTGTTCGCGCTGAACCTGTCGACTGTGAATAAGAGCACTTGCGCTGAACACGACGATTAAAATCGTGCAGATTACCAAAAAAATTTTTCGCGTCGGCAAGAATTTGTACAGCACGACGAGCGATATGATTGCCGCGATTAAAAGCACGTAAATCATTGCGAAACCAAGTCGCGCCCGATGTCGTAAGCCGCCGCGCAATCTTCGGCAAAGTGCGCCTCGCTGTAGGCATATTTTTCGTCAGCGTCGAAGATTGAACTTTCGTAGCGCGAATAATCTTTGAACTGCACGGTATTGAACGCCCGCAAAATTTTTGGCGGAGATTGCAAAATTCTGGCCGTGAACAATTCGTACATGCCCAGCCGCTCGCTCATGCCGAACTGCTCGAACTGTTTGGCGGTCATGTTCATCGTGTAAATAAACGCGCTCGGAAGTTTCTTCGGAAAAACGGTCGGCACCTCGTCGCTGTAAATGTAATTCGAGAAGAACAGACGCTCAATGAAAGCAATCATTCCCGACGACAAATTCATAAAATAAATTGGCGAGCCGAAGACAATCGCGTCGGCGGCTTTAACCTGCTCCAACACGGGCGACAGGTCGTCTTTCATGGCGCAGGTGCCGTGCGGACGATTCTTTAGCTTGCAGGCAAAACAGCTGGTGCAACCTTTGAAATTCAGCGTGTAGAGATTAATAATTTCGGCTTCCGCGCCGGCGTCTTTTGCACCGTGAACGGCCTGTTTCAACAGCTCGGCGGTATTCCAATTTCGGCGCGGGCTGCCGTTAATGGCGATAAGTTTTTTCATGACGCAACCACCTTTTAACAGTTAGGAATTAGTAACTTCGTCAATTAGGAATGTGGAGTTAGGAATTGTGATTCGATTGTCGCCGACACGAACGACATCTCACAAACAACCCCTAATCGATTTCAAACCAGTTGGAAAAATTTTGTCGGCCGTGAAATTTTATCGGCTCACCGATTCGCGGAGTCAACAGCTCGTAAAATTTATCCGCGCTCGCGACAATCAAATCTTTGTACGGCTCATTCCACATGTGTCGCGCCAACGCAAACTTTCCCGCGTGAATCGGTACAACTTTGACCGCACGAATGTCTTGCGCGGCCTGAGCAGTCTCTTCGGGCAAAAGGTGTATAGCGTGCCAGGCGCGATTGTATTGCCCGTTCTCCATGAACGCCAAGTCGAACGAATCAAATTTTTTGCCAATGTCTTTGAAGTGCGGAGAGTAGCCGCCGTCGCCCGAACAAAAAATTTTCCACCGCGGCGTGACGAAAGCAAATGCACACCACTCTGTAGGATTTTGCGTCAACATGCGTCCGGAAAAATGTTGGCTCGGCAGAACGTGCGCCATAAGCCCGTGACCGAAGTCAATCACGGAGTTCCAGTCCTCTTCGATTATTTCGTCGACGTTGAAGCCCCATTGCTCGAAATATTCGCCGACACCGAGCGGACACAGCACGGTTTTAATTTTCGGCTTGAGTGCCATAATCGTCGGATAGTCGAGGTGATCCCAGTGGTCGTGAGTTATGGCGAGCACGTCAAGCGCGGGGAAGTCATTCGCCGAATAAATATTGCTGCCCGCGAACGCACGGTTAACGAAAAAAATCGGCGAGGCATACGGCGAAAACACTGGGTCAATCAAAATTTTTCGACCGGCCAGCTGTAGATAAATCGTCGAGTGTCCCATCCAAATTGCGCAGTCGTCATCGCCGAGCAAGAATAAATCGGTCTTGACGGTCGGCACGGGCACGGGCGGTACCAGCCCAGTCTTGTCGCCGAAAAGAAATTTCCATGTTGCCGAGATTCGATTCTCCTTCTCGTCACTATCGTCGCTCATAACTTTCACGGGCGTCAAACATTCAAAATGGTCGGTGAAGTAGTGCGGCGAGGTTAAAATTTTTTTCAAGCGTTCGCCTGACGGTTTGCGCCCGAATTCGGGACGATTGACGTAATAAAAAATTCCTCCGCCCGTAGCCGCCGCCAAGCCCGTCGCGCCGAGCGCAAAGTTGCGAACAAAATTTCTGCGATTCATCAAGCCGTCATTCCTCATTTAGAAAATCATTGCGCATTGTCCGTTGCGCGTTGCAATCAATATATCAGCTAAAAATTTTTTTGACAAGTTGCACATGGGAATCATCAAAACCGGCGCGACGCTTCTGCAATTAGTAACTTGTCTGAAGTAGGAGTTAGGAATTGTTTTAGTTGTAGTG
>CAMZDU010000048.1 GCA_947305445.1 uncultured Selenomonadales bacterium | reverse complement strand
CTTCAAAATCTGTCATCGTCTGATAAAGCAAACTCTCCAGCGTCTGCGGAATAAATTTCGCCGAGTTATACATCGGAATAATGACCGACACAAGCGGGATTTTGTCCGTGACGGTTACGGCAGGCGCACTTGCCTCGCGTCGCCGATTTTTATTTTTGGCCATAGGGTACCTCCTGCGTAAATTTTTTCAAGACAACGAGAGCCGTCAACAACAAAATTATTTTCCGAATTGATGACTGCTTTTGAAAAAAATAAGACCGCGTTGGAATAAATTCAACTGCGGCCACGTTCTCGAAAAATTTTTAAACCGGACTCGGCGAGGAGCCGTCGGGAATTTTCGGTTGCTCGATCTCGTCGGTTTTAACCAATTCGACGGACACGGGCGGCGGTTCTTTTATGAACGGCTTCTCGAATTCGGGGACGTCCTTGCCGAAAACGATTTCTTTGAGTTCCTGCGCGGTAAGCGTTTCTTTGTCAAGCAGAGCCGCGGCGATTTTGTCAAGCTTGTCGCGGTTGTCGTTGATAATTGTGCGGCAAGACTCGTAAGCCTCCTGCATGTAGCGATGAATTTCCTTATCGATTTCGCCGGCAACTTCCTCGGAATAATTTTTCTGCGGCTGCCCGAAATAATATTGCTGAACGGGATCGCCGCCGTAAGCGACGGGGCCGATAACGTTGCTCATGCCGTATTGCATAATCATTGCGCGGACAATTTGGCTGGCTTGCTGAATGTCCTGGGACGCGCCGGTAGAAATTTCGTTTAGGACAATCTCCTCGGCGACGCGGCCACCCATTGCGACTTTCAAACGGTCGAGCAACTCGGAGCGCGTGGCGTAGCTGCGATCTTCCTTCGGCAACATGAGCGTATAACCGCCCGCTCGTCCGCGTGGAATAATCGTGACTTTGTGAACGGGGTCGGCGTGTTTGAGCATCATACCGACGAGCGCGTGTCCGCCTTCGTGATAGGCAGTCAACTTCTTCTCGTTCTCGCTCATGACTTTGGATTTGCGTTCGGGGCCGGCCATCACGCGTTCAATAGACTCCTCAAGCTCGGTCATGTTGATTTCGTGCTTATTTCTCCGAGCCGCCAGAAGTGCCGCCTCGTTGACAAGGTTAGCCAAATCCGCGCCCGTAAAGCCCGGAGTTCGCCGCGCCAAGATATCCAAGTCGGCATCTTTGGCAATGGGTTTGCCCTTCGTGTGCACGCGCAAAATTGCAATGCGGCCGGTCAAGTCGGGTTTATCGACGACAATTTGTCTGTCGAAGCGGCCAGGTCTGAGCAGTGCCTTGTCGAGAATGTCGGGACGGTTTGTCGCGGCGATGATGATTATTCCTTCGTTGGGCGCGAAGCCGTCCATTTCGACAAGCAGTTGATTCAAAGTCTGTTCGCGTTCGTCATGGCCGCCGCCGACGTTTGCTCCGCGCTGACGACCGACGGCATCAATTTCGTCGATAAAAATTATGCACGGAGAATTTTTTTTCGCCTGCGCAAACAGGTCACGAACTCTGGACGCGCCGACGCCGACGAACATTTCCACGAAGTCGGAGCCGCTTATGGAGAAAAACGCGACGCCGGCTTCACCCGCCACGGCTTTGGCCAACAGAGTTTTACCGGTGCCGGGCGGCCCGAACAGCAACACGCCTTTTGGAATTCGTGCGCCCAGGTCGTTAAATTTTTTCGGGTGCTTGAGAAATTCGACGACTTCGGCAAGTTCCTCTTTTGCCTCGTCCGCACCGGCCACGTCATCGAATTTGACTTTGACTTTGTCGCCGCCCATGAGTTTGGCACGGCTTTTGCCGAAGGAAAAAACTTTGCCGCCGCCGCCCTGCGACTGAGTTATCATGAAATACCAAAAGCCAACCAACAGCGCGATTGGCAAAAGGGACGTCAGGAGCGTCATCCACCAGGGCGGATCCTTCGGGTTCTGCGCAATTATGTCAACTCCTTTGGATTCAAGTTTGCCGACAAGATTTTCGTCGCCAATCGGCTCGTCCGGTGCGGTTGTCGTGAACTCGCCGCCGTCCTTTTTGGTGACTTGAATCGAGTTTTTGACAAGGACGACTTTCGAGACTTCGCCCTGCTCGACCAGCTGAAGGAATTGGGAGTAGCTGGTCTCCTCGACCGGCTTGGGCTTGACGGAAAAGTAGTCGTAGGCCGTTGCCGCGATAAAAATCACCAGCAGATAGAATCCGACGTTGCGCATAAAATTGTTCAATCAAAACGCTCCTTTGCCGTAAAAATTTCAAGCGCGCATGGCGGCTTTAATCTTGTTGGCTTCCTTCTCGATGTCTTCAAAACCTTTTTTCAAACCTTTTTCAACGGCGTGCTCGGTACTACCCAGGCCGGCGAAATAAAACGTGTTGGACTTGCCGGTCGTGATTGAGCGTTTGGTGTAGACGAGGTCACGTTTTTCCGTCGACCAGACGCGAAAATCAAGCGTGATGTTGACTTTCTGTCCGCCGGAGAACATGCCGCCGGTGTAGCGCGGAACCGTGCTTGAAACGCGAATGTAAATCAGATAGTCGTCGCCGAAATGGTCGGCAATTTTTTCGACGTCGGCTTTTTTTAGCGACAAGTCACGTTGAGAGTCGCCGCCATAGCTGCTGTCCCAATCGCTGGTGCGGTCAAGTTCCTCGCGGTAAATCTGGACGTAAGCGTCGCATTCGCTGACGGAGCGAACTTCAAATTCGGACGAGTTGCCGAAAATGTTATTCAACGACGTTTGAACGGTCGAATAAACTTTTTCGGGTTCGGAAAACATGCCGGCGGGTGTATCCAAAACAATCGATACTGTTGTTGCCGCGTAGGATTGGGTGCTTGCCGCGAAAAGAATCACGGCCGCCATACACAGAGCGGAAAAAATTTTCTTCAGCATAAAAAAACCCTCCTCGTTGAAGAAATTACTTGCCGCCGTAAACACTGCGATTGAGAATGCCCAGGTACGGCAGATTGCGATAATGTTGCGCGAAGTCGAGACCGTAGCCGACAATAAATTCGTCGGGAACTTCAAAGCCGCAATAATCGATTTTGACGTCGACTTTACGGCGGCTCGGCTTATTGAGAAGCGTGCAGATTTTGACGCTGTTGGCCTTCTTGTCCATGAAGTAATCAATCAAGTAACTCATCGTCGTGCCGGAGTCGATAATGTCTTCCACAAGCAAAATGTCGCGGCTCTTGGGGTCGTTGTCGAGGTTTTTGAGAATGTTGACTTTGCCGCTGGTGTGGGAGTTCGCGTCGTAGCTGGAGGCGATTAAAAAATCAAATTGCACGGGAATGGTCAGCCGCCGCACAACGTCCGTATAAAACATGACTGCGCCGTTGAGAACGCCGACCGTAAGAAGCGGCTTGGCGATGTCCTTATAGTCCTTGCTGATTTGCGCACTGATTTCCCGGGTGCGGGCGGCGATTTCCTCCTCGGTGTACAGCACGCGTTCGATGTAATCTTCTTTACTCTTCACAGCAATCAACCCTTTCGATAAAAATTATTTGTTATGATAAGTCGTTCGTGTTTCAAGTCGGCTCGCAAATTTTTCGGCAACTCGACGCCTGACAGATTATTGAGCAGAACTTTCCGTATGCCGTCGAAATGCACGAATCCGAAATCTTTTGCGGAGCCGGTGACTTGCGCGATAAATTTTTTTATGACGGCGCGTTGCAGTGCGGGATGCAACTTGACAAATTCTGCGCGGACGATTGAATTGTTGCGGACGACGGTTGGAAAAATTTTTTCTGTATGCATGTCGAGGAAGTCTGCTTCTTCCGCCGCGACCGTGCCGAGCCTGCACAGAGTTTCGACGAGCGCGGGATTAAACGTTTCCAGCATCGGGAGCAACTCCAACCGAATCCGATTGCGCGTCGCGTCCGTTATAAAGTTTGTCATGTCGAGGCGCGGCGACAAATTTTTTCGACGGCAGAAATTTTCCAAGTCAGCTTTCCGAAATTTTAACAGCGGGCGAATCAACAAGCCGTAGTCGGAGTGCATGCGGAATTTCATTGCCGACAAACCGGCATTCGTCGCACCGCGCAGGAGCCTCATTAAAATTGTTTCGGCCTGGTCGTCGGCGTGATGTGCCAAAGCAATCGCGTCGCAACCCAGTCTTTGTCGTGCGTTGCTCAAAAAATCGTAGCGCAGAATTCTTGCCGCAGTCTCGACGGAAATTTTTTTCTCTGCCGCGAATGTTCGCACGTCACCTTTGCCGCCGACAAAAGTTATACCGCGCTCGTCGGAAAAATTTTTGACAAATGCCGCGTCGTCAAGTGAAGGTTGACCGCGCAGACCGTGCTCGAAATGTGCAATGACGAGTTCAAAGCCGAATCGTTGCCGCGAACTTCTCAACAGCTCGGCAAGCGCGAGGGAGTCTGCTCCGCCGGAAACTGCTATTAAAATCTTGTGCACGTCGTCGAAAATTTTTTCGGTCGCGCATACGTCAATGAACTTCTTAATCAAGAAAAGCTCCTAACCGTCATCACACACTGCGTCAATTAGAAAATAGGATACGGAATGTGTAGTTGACGATAACACTAAAACTAAAACTCAAACAATTCCTAATTGACGAAGTTCCACATTCCCAATTAAAAACGCACCCCCTGCCGCAGAAAGTGCAAGGGGCAGTTAATCGGAGCGACGTGAACCGCGGCCGCCGCGTTTGGAATCGGTTTTGCGTTTAAGGTCGGTCAGACGCTCGTCGCTGTCTTTTAGGAATTTGGACAGCTTATCTTCAAATGAGGCCGACAGCTGTCTTTGCGGTCTGCGAAAATCTCCGCGTCGATTTTGTCGGAAAGATTGCACGTCGATTTCAGGCGGCTTGGTCTTGGCCTGTTTGAGTGACAAGGCGATTTTGTTGCCGTCGATATTTACGATTTTGACCTGAACGGTGTCGCCTTCACTCAAAAAATCGCGCACGTCGTTAACATAAACGTCGGCGACTTCGGAGATGTGAATCAAACCGACTTTGCCGTCTTCGAGTTCGACGAAGGCACCGAAGTTGGTGATTCGCGTGACTTTGCCGTCCACAATGCTGCCTGCTTCCATTGCCAAAATACTGTCCTCCTGTTAGTGAATATTGAGTAAATAAGTCGAGTTACGGGCGCGACGGTTGATAGGGCATCTCGCCTTCTTTGGCCAAGCCCAAATCTTCACGCGCCAAACGTTCAATGTTGTCGATATCCTGAAGTTCGGCCAGCTCTCTGCGTAGCTTCTCGTTAGTCGCACGAGCTTTCTCAAGTCGTTTGTCGGCGATACGTTGGCTTTCGCTGACGTGGGCGAGGTGCACCTGTTGAGAAATTAGAACCGTCGAGAAGTAAACGACCATCGCAATCATAATAAACGCGAACCAGTTAAAACCTTTTCGTTTCCGCATTGCGTCGCCTCCTCAGATGTGCATATGATAACAGTTAGTCCGCTCTTTCGCAAGGCAAATGTGTTGTCAAAAATTTACGGCGCGGACGACACCTTTGCGAAAATCCGCCGTGTCGAAAATTTTCGGGTCGTTGATAAAAATCATGTAGCCGTCGCTCGTCGAAGTTTTGTAGCCGTATCGCCGAAGAATACTTTTCACGCGAACGAGGTCTTCGGCGTTGTGATAGGTGCAAACCGATGCACGGACGCGATTGTTTGTCAGAATTCTTTTCGCGCCGCGCAGAGCATCCGGTTCGGAGCCTTCCACATCCATTTTGAGGAAAATATTTTCGCCGCGAAAATCCGGCAAAACGTCGTCGATTGTGCTGACGTTATATTCGGTGTAGTCGGAGACGAAGCACGGAATAATTTCTACTTTGTCGCCGTAATCTTTGAACGTGTGCCGAAGCGTTTCAATCCACTTTTCGTCCGGCTCGAATAGATAAATTCTGGAGCAAATGTCGACGTATTTGAGCGCGAAATTTCCTTCGGCAACACCCGCGTCAATCAGAATATCACCGGCGTTGACTTTGTGTTCGTCCGTTGTGTACAGGTGCGGCGAAGTCGGATCTTGCTCCTTCAAAAGATTTTCCAAAAATTTTTCGTCGTTATAAACGGAAAAATTTGTGTCCGGAGGAAAATACATCTTGCGGTGTTCGTCGCCGACGGTTTTAAAATAAATATACGGCAAATCCTCGTCGAAGAAAACTTTATCGAGCGTTCCCTGCGTCAAATCGATATGCTGATTGTAAAAGCTCAGCTTGTGCGTCTGCCAATAATTGAGCGTCTCTTGAATTATCGGATCGGCGCAGTCTTCGTACTTTACCATCATCAGTTGCTTGAAAAGCCACAGAAAATTTTTGAACTGCTCCGCCGTGCCGATTTTCAAGTCAACCATGTGCGGAACAATATCATCAAAAGTTTCTTCGTAGCAAGCCGCAACCGCAATGTCCCACGACAAATTGTATATCTCGTTCAGCGGACGGACGGGATAACTTTTAACCGAAGTCGTCGAAATATTTTTTTCCAAAGACACAATGCCCGCAATGTCATATTCGAGTTGCTCCGCCGCGTTGCAAATGCCCTCGCAAAATTCGGGAGCGAGATACGGCAACTTCAATATCACGATTCGCATGTAACAAACTGACCCCTTACAACGAACACGCCGAAAAAATTTTGTTACTAATTCCACGCGCCGCAAGATATTTCCTGCCGCAGTCAAAACTTTTTGGCAGATTTACTCTCTTTGTGAACCGCCCGAAAATACTTGCAAACACAAAAACTTTCTTGTAGAATGCTTTAAAAATTTGAGGGCACGTCGTCGACTTTCGAGAAGGCAAATTAATTACCAAAGACGCGCCACGAAAGCTCCTGCTTTAGCAAGCCGTACGATACGACCTGCCGCAGGCAAAAGGTTTCAAAGAGCGTGACTCCGGCATTTTTTCAATCAGTGGAGGTGAAAACCTTTTAAAGAGCAAAAGTATCTACGGAGATAATTTCAAAGTAGTAGAAGCTGAGGCACCAGCCACGACGAAAGTCGCGTTGCTGATTTTGTTAAATGTTGGCGGCAACAAGTGTTCGTCATACCTTGCGACAGTTAATGCCGAGCTAAAAACATTTAATTGAAAATCAGAAGCCCCTGACGTGGGGAGTGTCAAAACAATGCTTAGAGACACGGCACATTTTTAACAGAAGGTGCCGATTAATTTTTTTAGAAGTCCTGACTTCGACGCGCACAGATAAAAATTTTGGGGAGGCGATTCTTTTGATGAGAATATATTT
>CAMZDU010000047.1 GCA_947305445.1 uncultured Selenomonadales bacterium | reverse complement strand
GATTTCAAAGCCGCGCTGACAAAAATTCAAACTGCCAATGCAGATGTTATCTTTGTTCCTGCTTATTATGAAGAAGTCGGCAAAATCGTCAAGCAGGCTCGCGAACTCGGCATAACCGCCGCGATGCTCGGTGTTGACGGCTGGGACGACCCAAAAGTTGTAGACATTGCCGGCAAGGACGCCCTCAACAATACTTATTTCTGCACCCACTACTTTGAAGGCGACGCCGAAGTTCAAGATTTTATTAAAGCTTACAAAGAAGAGTACAAAACCGACCCGAATGTCTTCGCGGCTCTCGGCTACGACGCGGGCAAAATGATCATTAACGCCATTGAACGCGACGGCACCGACTCCGAAAAAATTCGTGACAACATTGAAACCATCAAAGATTTAATGGTCGGCACCGGCAAAGTCACGATGGATCCGGCTACTCACAATCCGATTAAAGGTATCGTCGTAATCGAGAACAAAGACGGCATGCGTTCACTGCGCACCAAAATTGCCCCCGGAGCCGATTCCGAAAACTGAATTTCAACCGATTATCGTCAACAAAAAAATCCTGCGGAAAAATCTTCTGCGGGATTTTTGATTTCGATGATTCGCCTTGAAGGTTTAATCGCGTTTCAAAAGAATATCGACATTAAGAATAATGCCGGGAGGTTTGCTTATGGTCAGGAGAATTTATGTTGAGAAACGTTCGGGCTTCGACGTGCCCGCTCAACAACTGCTTGAAGACTTCCGCGAGACCTTGGACGTTAAAATTTCGGGCGTTCGACTGCTCGTCCGCTACGATGTCGAGGGTTTGAGCGACGAGGATTTCTTAATCGTGCGCGATTTGGTCTTTCGGGAGCCGAATGTTGATAATTTTTATTTTGAGTTGCCCGCCGACCTAGACGCCGAAAAAACTTTTGCCGTCGAGTATTTGCCGGGGCAATTCGATCAGCGTGCAGATTCCGCCGCGCAATGTATTCAGCTCGTCACCGGAAAAGAACTGCCGACAATTCACAGCGCACGAATTATTTCCCTGCGCGGCGACATTTCCGCCGCCGACTTCGCGAAAATCAAAAATTACTCGATAAACGCGATTGAATCACGCGAGGCGACTTTTGATTTGCCCGCGACGTTGAAGGTAACTGCCGACACTCCGCCCGACGTGGAAATTTTGCGCGACTTTAACGACTTCGACGACACCGCGCTGAAAAATTTTTTGTTTGAGCGCGGACTTGCGATGAACCTCGACGATTTGAAATTTTGCCAAAAATATTTCCGCGACGAAGAACGCCGCCCGCCGACAATCACTGAAATTAAAGTTATCGACACTTATTGGAGCGACCACTGCCGCCACACGACCTTCACCACCGCGATTGACAGCGTTGAATTTGATTCGGGCGCGGCAGTCGTCAAGCGTGCGTTTGAAATTTACTTGAGCGAGCGCGAACGAATCGGCGACGAAAAAAATATTTCGCTCATGGATTTGGGCACAATCGGCGCAAAAACTGTCCGCCCGAAAAATCTTGACGTGTCCGAAGAAATTAACGCTTGCTCGATAAAAATCACCGCGACGATTGACGGGCGCGACGAAGATTGGCTCGTCATGTTCAAGAACGAGACACACAATCACCCGACGGAAATTGAGCCGTTCGGCGGTGCGGCGACGTGCTTAGGCGGCGCAATTCGCGACCCTTTGAGCGGCAGAAGTTACGTTTATCAAGCGATGCGCGTAACCGGCGCAGCTGATCCTCGAAAAAATTTCGCCGAAACTTTGCCCGGCAAACTCCCGCAGAAAAAAATCGTTCGCGGCGCGGCGCAAGGCTACAGCTCCTACGGCAATCAAATCGGGCTTGCGACTGGTCTTGTCCACGAAATTTATCACGAAGGTTATCTTGCCAAACGCATGGAGATTGGCGCGGTCATTGCGGCGGCTCCGAGTGTCAACGTCGTGCGCAAACGTCCAAAAGCCGGCGATAAAGTGATTTTGCTCGGCGGGCGCACGGGACGCGACGGAATCGGCGGCGCGACCGGCTCAAGCAAGGTTCATACGTCCGAATCACTTACAAAAAGCGGCGCGGAAGTGCAAAAAGGCAATCCTCCGACCGAACGTAAAATTCAGCGGCTGTTCAGAAATCCCGACGCGGCGAAATTGATTAAGCGTTGCAACGATTTCGGCGCGGGCGGCGTAGCGGTAGCAGTCGGCGAACTTTCTGCGGGTTTGAATATAAATTTGGACGCCGTGCGCAAAAAATACGACGGGCTTGACGGCACCGAGCTTGCAATTTCGGAAAGTCAAGAGCGAATGGCGGTCGTGCTTGCTGCGGACGACGTGGAAAAATTTATCGCGCTTGCCGACGCGGAAAATTTGGAAGCGTACGTCGTCGCGGAAGTGACGGACGGCGGTCGAATGATTATGAATTGGCGCGGCGCGGAAATTGTCAACATCAGCCGAAAATTTTTCGACACAAACGGCGTCAAACGTCACATCATGGCAAAAATTTCTGCGCCGAAAAAAATTTCTCCGAACAAAAATTTTTCGTGGCTTGAAAATCTGCGCGGATTAAATAATTGCTTGCAAAAAGGCTTAGTTGAGCGATTTGATTCGACAATCGGCGCGGCGACGGTTTTAATGCCCTTCGGCGGGAAAAATCAGCTCACTCCGCCAGATGCAATGGTTGCGAAAATTCCCTGCGACGGAGAGACTTCAACGGCTACGGCGATGAGTTTTGGCTTTGACGCTGAAATTTCCGAGCGCAGTCCGTTTCACGGCGCGATTGACGCGGTGACGAGTTCGCTGGCAAAATTAGTGGCGACGGGTGCGGATTATTCGTCGGCTTATCTGACATTTCAAGAATATTTCGAGCGGCTGGGCGATTCTCCCGAATGTTGGGGCAAACCGCTTGCGTCATTACTCGGAGCGTTCGTGGCGCAGAAAAATTTCGGCGTGGCGGCTATCGGCGGCAAAGATTCGATGAGCGGGACGTTTGAAAATCTTCACGTGCCGCCGACGCTTGTAAGTTTCGCGGTTGCGGTCGTTGACGCGGAAAAAGTTATTTCGCCCGAATTCAAAGCGGCCGGTCACAAAATTTATCTCGTCGACTGTCCGCGTGATTCGGACGGCGTGCCCGACTTCGACGCGCTGAAGAAAAATTTTGCGCGAGTTCACGAGCTGATTAACGCGGGGAAAATTATTTCGGCGGTGAGCTTGCAGGCGGGCGGCATTGCGGCGGCTGTCTCCAAAATGGCTGTCGGCAACGATATAGGCTTCAAATTCTGCGCGGACGTTGATATTTTCGCTAAAAATTACGGCAGTCTGATTGTTGAGGCGACGAACGAGCTGGACTTCAAACTGATTGGCGAGACGATTGCCGAGCCTGCAATAATTTTAGGTGACGAAAAAATTTCTCTCGACGACGTTAAACGCGCACTTGCCGAGCCGCTCGAAAAAATTTTTCCGACGCGCACAAAAACTGCCGCGCAAAAAATTCCCAACGAAATCAAAAATCTAACAGCTAATAGCTATCAGCTATCAGCTAAAATCGCACGCCCGAAAATTTTTATTCCCGTGTTCCCCGGAACGAATTGCGAATACGACAGCGCGAAATGTTGGCGACGGGCGGGCGGCGAGCCGGAAATTTTTGTCGTGCGCAATTTAAATCCGTCTGCGGTGGCCGAAAGTATCGACGCTATGGCAAAAAAAATTCGCGCCGCGCAGATAATCATGTTGCCGGGCGGTTTCAGCGGCGGCGACGAGCCGGACGGTTCCGGAAAATTTATCGCGGCGACTTTCCGCAATCCGCGCCTTGCCGAAGAGATTATGAAACTCCTGCGCGAGCGCGACGGCTTAATTTTGGGCATTTGCAACGGATTTCAAGCGTTAATTAAGCTTGGATTGCTTCCTTACGGCGAAATTCGCGATTTAGAGGAAGATTCTCCGACATTAACGCACAATTCACTGGGTCGACACGTCAGCCAATACGTTTTCACGCGAATAACGAGCAATTTGTCTCCTTGGCTTGCGAAAAATTCTGTCGGTGACGTACACGCGATACCCGTTTCACACGGCGAAGGGCGTTTCGTTGCAAGCGACGCTTGGTTAAAGAAATTATCGGCGAACGGGCAGATTGCAACGCAATACGTTGACTTCGACGGCACTCCGACTGATAAAATTCCGTTCAATCCTAACGGCTCGGCATGGGCGATTGAAGGAATTACCGATATTAGCGGGAAAATCTTCGGGAAAATGGGACATTCAGAGCGAATCGGCGAATTTGTGGCAAAAAATATCGTCGGCAATAAAAATCAGCAACTTTTTGAGGCGGGTGTTGAATATTTCAGCTGAAATTATCGAGTTTGACGGGAAAATTACTGTAGAAAATTGCGTTGACAAGATAATTCACGGCGATTGCTTGGAAATTATGCGTAATTTGCCTGATAAATGCGTTGATGTCGTGATAACTTCGCCGCCGTACAATCTTTTGAATTCAAGCGGCAACGGATTAAAGAAAAATACGAATTGTGGCAAGTGGAAGAACGCCGCGATTAAAAACGGCTATTCTGAATACGCTGATAACATGCCATACGCTGAATATATCGCTTGGCAACGCGAATGTGTCGCCGAAATGTGCAGAATCATCAAGGACGACGGCGCAGTTTTCTATAACAATAAAAATCGCGTGCAAAACGGTTTATTAGAGGACAGAGGCGAAATTTTGCGCGGATTTCCGCTCCGGCAAGTGATTATTTGGAAAAGAAGCGGCGCGATTAACTTTAATGCGGGATATTTTCTGCCGACGACCGAACAAATTTATCTTTTATGCAATAAAGCGTTCAAATTGGCTAAAGGAGCGAATAAATTAACCGACGTTTGGGAAGTTAAGCAGGAAATGAAGAATCCGCACCCCGCGCCGTTCCCCGAAGAGCTTATCGACAGAATTATTTCGAGTACGACAGGGCAAATTATCCTTGATCCGTTCGCCGGATCCGGAACTACTGCTGTTTCATCTAAAAAATTCGACAGAAACTTTATTTTGATAGAAAAATCTCTTAAGTATTGCGAAATGGCACGGACAAGGATTGATGGAGGCGATTGGCGGCATGATTTCAACGATTCACGCGCAGATTCAAAAAAGTCCGTTCAAGAACGTTTACTGGTTCGCCCGCTATTTACTTAACACCGATAAATTCGGCGCACTCGGCAAATCTAAGGAAAATCAGCTGTTGGAACTCGTTTCTGTCCTTGAAAATTTGGTTACTCAAGAAAATTTCTCTACCGAAGAAAAATTTTTGCTATCAAAAACTACTTTGCTGAATGAAATTAAAAATCTCGTAAAACCTTCGACGAAAACGCATATTCTTGCGCTAAATCTCGTTCAACAGCTCGATAAAGATATAAAAACAGTCGAGGACGTGATTATTTTTTGCGTTGCGATGAAATATTTAGTAGCGCCGATTAATCGCGCTATGGAAATTGTTCCTTCTGATGATAAAAAATTCTGCGAAACGGCGGCTAAAAGTATTCTTGACACTTTCGGCGAAGAAAAAATTGCTTTGCTGATAGAAACTTGGGACGATTTAGGAGTTAAAGGTTGCCTTGATGCCGAACGCACGCTGGTTATTGAAACTTTTACGAGACTGCAGGAAAATTTATCGGCTTTGAACATTTTTCACAGTAAATTGGACGATAATATCATGCTGACGGCGTTTATACAGGAATTTGAGCGGCGATTAGGGCAAAAAAGAAAATCTCGCGGCGGAAATTCTCTTGAAACGGTTGCAGATTTTATTTTCGACTATTACGGCTTTAAATCGACAAGTGAACCGAGCCATTTCGACCAAGATATTGAAGTTGACAAGTGGTTTAAGTGCAAAGACGGCTGGGTTGTTGGAATAAGTTGCAAGCGGACGTTGCGGGAGCGTTGGAAACAATTAAGTCAAGCCGACAGAGGAACATTATCGCATTTTAAAATTCGTGAGTTTTGGCACTTAATAACGTTTGACAAAGATTTATCAGACGATAAAATTGTTCGGCTCGGCGAACAGGGACAAATTTTTTATCTTCCAATTACAAGCGAGACTTATAAAAAATGTTCCGCACATCCTGGCATGAAAGATTATGTCCGCCCGCTGAATAATTTCGTCAGCGACATCAGAAAATTGACTTAAGGAGTAATTATTATGATTGCTTACAAAAAAAATTGTGATTGACGGCGTAAAAATCTTTTATCGCGAGGCAGGCGCGGTTGATAAGCCGACAATGATTCTTTTTCATGGTTTTCCGTCGTCAAGTCACATGTTCCGCGATGTCAATCTGATATGCCTTCTCGTAAAAAATTCGCTTATACGTTCGATAATCTTGCAAATATCATTGGAAAATTCCTTAATCAGCTCGGCGTTGACAAATTTTTTATGTACGTTTTCGATTACGGCGCACCGATTGGTTTTCGTATCGCTATAAAGAATCCGCAGAAGATTTTGGACATAATCAGCCAAAATGGAAATGTTTACGCGGAAGGACTCGGCAAAAAATGGACGGCACGCGCCGAATATTGGAAAAATCCTACGCCCGAACTTCGCGAACAATATAAATCGGCATTTGCGCCCGAAACTATCATAAATCAATATATTTTCGGCACGCCCGAAGGTTCGGTTGCGCCCAATGGATATTCTTTGGATATTTTTTATACGCAACGTCCAGATTATGCCGAGATTAAGAAAGATTTGCCCGCCGCGCAGATAAATTTCGTTGACAGCGGATATTTTGTGCTTGAAAGTCACTGCAAAGAGATTGCGACGCTGATTAAAAAATTTTTTCGTGGAGAATTGACATGAATAATAAATTTTTCGTGGCGAGTTGCGTTTTTACTGAAGAATATCCCGCGCTCAGCCGCAAAGTTCAATCTTACGTGCGCGAGCGTTTTAATCTGCCTATAATCCGTTGTTGCGTCGACAAATACAAAGTTGCCGAGTTTGAACAGCGCATGCCCGAAAATTATCGCGATGAGTGGCGGGCGATTGAACATTTCAGAAATTTTCCCGCGGGCTCGACTATGATTTCAATCTGTCATAATTGCTCGGCGATCTTCGAGGAGCGGCACCCTAAAATTTTCCGCGAATCGATTTGGGAACTAATACTCTCCGACGAAAATTTTTCTTACCGAAGACGCGCCGCGAAAGCCCCCTGCTTTAGCTGTGGGGATGAAGCGGCGCAGATT